>NZ_JANWXB010000284.1 GCF_025055495.1 Thermoflexus sp.
GCGGGGTGGCGGTCATCTCTCTGGGGCGACGGTTGCCCGCCGCCTCAAGCGGCCTACCCGCGGGCATTAGGCGCGGGGCCGCCCCGGCGCCCCGACAGGCGCCGCGCCCGCTGCTTGGCCTTGCTCCGGGTGGGGGTTGCCATGCGCCGGAGCGTTGCCGCCCGGCCGGTGGGCTCTTACCCCACCTTTCACCCTTGCCTCCTGGACCCCGGGAAGGACCCGGGCGGATCGGCGGTCTGTTTTCTGTGGCCCTGTCCACGGGTCGCCCCGTCCGGGTGTTACCCGGCACCCTGCCCCGCTGGAGCCCGGACTTTCCTCAGGCCGGGTTTCCCCAGCCCGCGACCGCCCGGCCTTCTGGCACAGCCCTGATCTTATTTTATCGCAAATTCCGGACGGTGCTTCACCGCCCGTTGCTTTGTCCAGTTGTCAACTGGGGATTTGAGGGACCGAAGCCCGTCCAGAAGGCCTTGGCCCTTCCCCTTTCAGGGCGATGCAGGGGGCCTTCGGCCCTCCCGCCCAGCCCCAAAACCGCGGGGGAGCTTGGAAGTTGCACACAGCGTTTTTCATTTGGTGAGCGGGCCGGGCGCCGAAGGCCCCTGGCCCGTCCTTCAGACCATTTCTCCCCTAACGCTGCTCCACAGCCTCCTGCAAGGTCTGGAGAACCTGGCCCAGGGCTTCGATCTCCGCACCGTAAGCGGCCCAGTCCCCCCGGCGGATCGCCTCCTGGGCCCGCTGGTAGTGGACGTAAGCCCGCCGGATAAGCGCCGCGATTTCTTCACCAGGCGAGGCCGTCGAGGTCGTCGGGCTGGCGATGGACACGCCGATCGCCTGGGCCAGGGCCTGTTCCAGCGTCGGGGCCATCGCCACCCGCTGCTCAGTGGCCACGATGACCTGCTTCAGCTCTGGGATCTGGCTCTGCTCCGCCAGCAGGTAGAGCGGCTCCACATACAGAAACGCTTCACCGATCGGGATCACCAGCAGGTTCCCCCGGATGACCCGGCTTCCCCGCTGACTCCACAGGGTGAGCTGGGCGGAGATCGTCGGCTCCTGATCGATCCGGGCCTCGATCTGCTGCGGGCCAAAGATCAGGCGCTCTTTGGTTAACTGATACAGCACCACCTCCCCATACCTCGGAGGATCCGAGCGGGCCGCCATCCAGGCGATCATATTCTGGCGACCGGCGGGGGTGAAAGGGAGGATCAGGACGAACTCCACCGGTCCGCCGGGATCCACCCGGGTTTGCACGTAATAGGGTTCCATCGCCTGGGGCTCATCGGCGAAGATCTCCAACGGGATCGCCCACACATCCTCCTTGTTATAGAACGTCCGGGGATCCTGCACGTGATAGGTCCGAAGGATCTCCGCCTGGATGCGGAAGAGGCCTTCGGGATAGCGGAGATGGGTTCGAAGCCCCTCCGGCATCTCGTCGAAATTTCGCCAGAGCGCGGGAAACACCCGCCGCCACGCTCGAATCAGGGGCTCGTCCTCGACCGCGTAAAAGATGACCGTCCCGTCATAAGCGTCGACCACCGCCTTCACGCTGTTCCGGATATAGTTCAGGCCCTCATGGGGCTGGCTGTAGGGATAGCGATCGGTCCACGTATACGCATCGGCCACCCACACGATGCGCCCGTCCAGGATCACCGCATAGGGATCCGGATCGAACCGCAGGAAAGGCGCCAGCGTGCGCAACCGGGTCCGGATGTCCCGCCAGAACAGGATGCGGCTTTCCGGATAAAGGGCCCCGCTCAACAACAGGTTGGGGTCGCCGAAATACAGAGCGAAGAGGGCCCGCCGCAGCAATCCTCCCAACCGGATCCCTGTCCGGCCTTGATAGGTGGTGGTGACGTTCTCCTCGCCCCGCGGGTAATCGAACTCCGGAACCGCCGTGTTGACCAGTGCGAAATCCGTGGTCTGTTCCCCGAAGTAGATCTGGGGCCGGGTCAGGGAAAGGGCACCTGTCGGCGGGATATCCTTCAGCAGGAACTCCGGGAGACCTTCGGGGGTGAAGGAGCGGACCGGGACGACGACCGCTCCGTAGCCATGGGTGAAGACCAGATGGCGGTTGATCCAGGTGCGGGCCGGCGGGGGCAGCGCCTCCAGGTTCAGCTCCCGGACGCTTAACATGACCTGCCGGTAGGCTCCATTGATGCGATAGCGGTCCACGTCCACATCTGCAAACACATAGTAGGGGCGGATGCTCTGGATCTGCTGGAGGGTCTGAAGCAGCGGGCGATAATCCCAGAGGCGGATCCCATCCAGGATCTCCGCGCTCGCCCGGATCTCCTCCGGGGTGGGAGCCTCCCGCGGCGCGAACGCCTGCTCCTCGAAACGATCCAGTCCATATGCCCGCCGGGTGAAGGCGATGCTGTGGGCAATGTAAGGGCGCTCGCGCTCCAGCTCATTGGGGCGCACCACGAGGCTCTGGATCAGGCCCGGATAGACCTCGAGGCCGATGAAGGCCAGGACGAGCCATCCCCCGAAGCCGACAGCGAGCAACGCCGGCCGCCGAAGCCACAGGTTTAGCAACAACGCAACCGCCAGAAGCACCATCAGGGCGGTGAGCAGGTTCAGCACCGGCAGCCGGGCATGGATCTCCGCGTAGCCGGCCCCGAAGGCGACGGGCCGCTCCACGTAGAGCAAGCGGTAGGCATCGAAGCGATAGCCAGCGGCCATCAACAGGAAAAAAAGGGCCGCCAGGACCGAGAGATGCGCCCAGCGCCATCCGCGGGGCACCGGCAGGAGCAGGGGGAAGAGGGCAGCGAAGGGGATGAGCCCCCACTGGGCGATCTCCTGCAGGAAGATCCAGAGCGGCCACTGGAACACATACCAGCCGATGTCGATGCCGAAGATGGGATCGGCTACGCCGAAGGGTTCCGCATTTAGGGCCAGAAGGGCTGTTTCCCATTGCCCCTGGAGGATGAGGCCGAAGAAGAACCCTGCCGCCAGGGCGAGGCCCAGCCAGAGCCGCGGGGAACGGCCTGCAACGCGCGCGGCTAGCCATGCGTTCAGGCCGAGGAACAGAGCGGCGACCGCCCATCCCACCAGGAAGAGGAGCGCTCGGGCCCGCCACTGGGTCCAGAGGACGGCCTCATACCCCAGGTCCCGGAACCATTCCCAGGCCACCCACAGGCTCAACAGGCGCCCGGGGAGAAACCACAAGGCGGCCCACAGGCCGAACAGCAAGAGCGCCCATCGCAACCACCGTTCCCAGGGGAACCGCCGCAGGTCAATCTCCACCGTCCGCTCAAAGCCGCCGCGTCGTCGCCAGGTCATCCAGGCCTCCGGGTTGGGAAATGAGAGGGGCTGCCCCCATCGCGCGACCACGGGGGGTTGCCCCTACACCAAACGATCCAGCGCATCGCGCCTCTCGTAGGGGCAGACCCCTGTGTCTGCCTCCTGGGCAGGCCCCTGTGTCTGCCCCCATTGGAGCAACCCCAGGGGGCCGCCCCTACACCGATCCCATTCGGGCCCTTCGAACCCGTCGCCATCCCCAGATCCCGAGGAGCGCCACCAGGACCAGGAGGACCCAGGCGGCCAAGATGGCGATCAGGGTGAGGGCCAGCGAGGCCAGGTCCTCGAGCGCGCTGACCATCGGCGTGGTGATCGGTGCCAGGGGCGGCGCCGTCGCTTGGATCCCCCGACGCAGCACGGCCTTCAGGCCGTGAACCCCGCCGGCGACCAGCAGGCCACAGGCCATCGCCAGGACCGGATGGATCTCCTCGATGGCGCCGGTCTGAGCCCCGAACAGGATGGCCCCTGCGGCCGGCCGGACAAAGGTCTGAAGCCCATCGTTGACCGCGTCGACGGCGGGGATCTTATCGGCGAAGAACTCGATGAGTGCAAGCAGGATCAACAGGCCGATGAGGGCCGGATGGGTCAGCGTGTCGTAGGGCGGCGCCAGGCGGAGCCAATCGGTGAAGCGGGCCAGCAGGGCGACCACCAGTAACGGGATGTAGGCGTTCAGACCCGCAGCCGCCGCCAGCCCAAAGGCGGATAGGATCGTTCCGATCATCTCCACGCGGTTTCTCCTTCATTGCATTATCTCAAACGGATGTCTGTCTCTCTTCGAAGCCCCTGAGATCTCGAGGAGAAGGATTGATGGATCTGGCGAATGGGGCTGCCTTCGATGACCTCGCCCCCAAAAACAGAAAATAACTCGAGGATGACTTCTGGTCGCTCGCCATCCCCAAGGATGGGTCTCCCTTTCCCTCTCCCGCCTTGGAAGAGAGGGGAGGGAGAAGAGAGAGCGGACGGGGATGCCTTCGGCCGCCTCGCCCACCCTCAAAAGTCCCACCGAAAGCCAGTGATCTGGACTATCGGCGAAGCCGGAGAGCGCGGATACCGTGGCCTGATCGCCGGATCTGATCGATGAGCTTCTTGATGCCGACGGTGGGCAACAGGGCGACCGGGTAGAGAACGTAGCGCAGATCACGGCCTAGGAGAAGGGGCAGCAGCGGCAGCCAGATCATCCCCGCGAAAAGGCTCCCATCCCAGTGATGAGTCAGGCGGTAGGCCAGCAGGAAGACCGCGATCGCGAACAGGGTCTCCCACGGCATCAGGGCCAGCATTACCCCGATGGTCGTGGCCATCCCCTGGCCGCCGCGGAACCGAAGAAACGGCGAGGTGTCATGGCCCAGCACGGCAACCATGCCGGCTAAAAACGCATACGGCTCGGCGAAGCCCATCGCCTGGGCCCAGCGCACCGCCGCGTAGCCCTTCAGGATGTCCAGGATCGCCACCAGAACCCCCCATCGCCAGCCCAGATGGAGCCACACGTTGCGGGCCCCCGGATTCCCATCGCCCACCGTCCGGATGTCCAGCCCGGCCACCTGCTTCGCCACCAGATAGGCCGTTGGAATGGATCCGAGCAAATAAGCCGTGAATAAGACCGTCAGCATGGTTCCCTCCCATGAAGCGGGCGGCAAACGGACAGCGGCGAGGTGGGGCGGGGCCGTTCCGGTCGACGAGGGCTTCTTCAGACCGCGCCCCCTGAGATCACGGCGATCAGCTTGACCTCGTCGCCTTCCTGCAGGATCGTGTTTTCGTGGAGCAGTTTTCCATCCCGCACGGCCAGCGTGATCTCCGGGTTCAGGCCCACCTGTTTCATGGCCTCCCGGACGGTCAGGCCAGCCGGCACTTCGAAGACCTGATGACGGTAGATCAGGCGAACCATCTCTCCTCCCATAAAAGCGTCCTTCCTGATCCGTGATAGCCAGGAGTTGCATCATTGAGCTTTGAGTTCTTCCGGAAGGCCCTGAGAGCGAAGCCTCGTGCCTCAGGCGCCCGGTCCATCCGCACATTCCAGCGATGCCACGTGCAACTTCCGAGCTCCCCCGGGATTTTGGATGCCGGGGCGCCGCCGGAAGCTGCCCATGACGTCCGCGATGAACCGTGGAGCGGAGATCCATGGCCTCCGCTCTCCTCCCCAACATCATTATAATGAGATGGAATCCGAAAATCCCCATGGCGAAGAGGAGTTCAGATGGAGCCTCGCCTGCCCCGCGGGATGCGGGACATCCTTCCGGACCAGATGATGCTGCGCCGGTATGTGATCCGCGTCTTCGAGGAGGTTTTCGAGGCCTACGGCTTCGAGCCCCTCCAGACCCCGGCCCTGGAGCTGCGGGAGACGCTGATGGGCAAATACGGGCCGGACGCTGAGAAGCTGATCTACGACGCCCGTCATCGGGAGGGAAAGGAAGAGCTCAGCCTGCGGTATGATCTCTCCGTCCCCCTCGCCCGGGTGGTGGCGATGTATCCGAACCTTCCCCGCCCGTTCAAGCGGTATCAGATCGCGCCAGTGTGGCGGGCGGAACGGCCGCAGAAAGGCCGTTACCGGGAGTTCTACCAGTGCGACGCGGATATTGTGGGCGTGGCCTCCGTGGCCGCCGACGCCGAGATCATCGCCCTGATCGACGAGGCCCTCACCCGCTTGGGGTTCCGGGACTTCGTGATCTTGATCAACGACCGCAAGCTGCTGACCGGCCTCGGGCGCTACTCAGGGGTCCCCGAGCCGCTGCTGGGCAGCCTGTATCGGGCCATCGACAAGTTCGACCGCCTGGGCCTGGAGGGAGTCCGAGAGGAGATGCACCGGTATGGGATCCCGGAGGAGGTCATCGAGCGCATGCTGGAGCTGCTGCGGGTCGAGGGGGACGGCGCCATGGTCCTGGAGGAGCTGGCCCGGCGGATGCAGGCGGCGGAGATCCCCGAAGGACTGGAGGGAGTGGAAGAACTCCGGGCGCTGTTGCGGTTCGTGGAGGCGATGGGCGTGGCTCCTGAGCGCTACCGGATCTCGTTCACGATGGTGCGGGGTCTGGAATACTACACCGGCCCCATCTTCGAGACCGTGGTCACGGAGCCGAAGATCGGCTCCATCACCGGCGGCGGGCGTTACGACGGCCTGGTCGGGCTGTTCGCCAAGCAGAGCGTGCCGATGACCGGCACCAGCTTCGGGATCGAGCGGATCATCGACGTGATCCAGGAGCTGGGGATGGCCCCGCCGGACCTGCCCCGCACGCCGACCCAGGTGCTGGTGACGGTGTTCGACGAGCCCCGGATGGGGGCGTCCATCGCCCTCGCCCGGGCCTTCCGGAAGGCGGGGCTGGCCACGATGCTCTACTTCGAGCCCCGTCGCCTGGAAGTCCAGTTGCGCTATGCCCACCAGAAAGGGATCCCTTTCGTGGCGATCGTGGGGCCGGATGAGGAGGCGCAGGGGATGGTGACGGTGCGGGCGATGGACAGCGGGGAGCAGCGAACGCTGCCACCGGAGGAGGCCGTCCGATGGCTTCGAAGCGCCCTGGAACGGGCTTGAAAACCACGAAGGACACGAAGAGCAGGATGAGGAGAGGGGCGCGATGGCGGATGATCGGGTGGGGGTGATCGGGCTGGGATATGTGGGGCTGCCGCTGGCCCTGGCCTTCGCTGAGGCCGGGTGCGAGGTGATCGGGGTGGATGTGGACGAGGGAAAGGTGGCGGCGCTGATGGCAGGGCGCAGCCCGATCCGGGACGTGCCCGAGGAGGCGCTGCGGGCGGCCCTGGCCAGCGGGCGGTTCCGGGCCACCCCGACGTATGCTGCCCTGGCCGAAGTGGAGGCGATGTTCATCTGCGTGCCCACGCCCTACGACGCGATGCGGGCGCCGGATCTCTCGTATGTGAAGGCGGCGGCGGAGGGGATCGTGCCCTATCTGCGGCAGGGGCACCTGGTGATCCTGCAGAGCACCACCTATCCGGGGACCACCGAGGAGGTGGTGCGGCCGATCCTGGAGCGGAGCGGGCTGCGGGCGGGGGAGGACTTCGACCTGGCCTTCTCGCCGGAACGGATCGATCCGGGGAACCGGGAGTGGACGGTGCGGAACACGCCGAAGGTGGTGGGAGGAGTGACGCCCCGGAGCACGGCGCGGGCGGCGGCGCTGCTGAGCCGGCTGGGGGCGCCGGTGCATCCGGTGTCGTCGCCGCGGGTGGCGGAGATGAGCAAGCTCTTAGAGAACATCTTCCGGAGCGTGAACATCGCCCTGGTGAACGAGCTGGCGCTGCTGTGTGAGCGGATGGGGATCAACATCTGGGAGGTGATCGAGGCGGCGAAGACCAAACCCTTCGGCTTTATGGCTTTCTATCCGGGACCAGGGGTGGGTGGGCACTGCATCCCGGTGGACCCCTACTATCTCTCGTGGAAGGCCCGGGAATACGACTTCTACACGAAGTTCATCGAGCTGGCGGCGGAGGTGAACCAGGCGATGCCCTTCCACGTGGTGCACAGGACGGCGGAGGCGCTGGATCGATATGCGGGGAAGGGCCTTCGCGGGGCCCGGGCGTTCGTGCTGGGGGTGGCCTACAAGCGGGAGACGGACGACCCGCGCAACAGCCCGGCGGGACGGATCATCGAGCTGCTGCTGATGCGCGGGGCGGAGGTGGCCTATCACGATCCCTACGTGCCGCGGTTCCGGGTGGGGGGGGACGCCTTCCGGCGGGAGGAACGGGAGCTGGCGTCGGTGCCGCTGGAGGAGGGATGGCTGCGGTGGGCGGACGTGGTGGTGATCGTGACCGGGCACCGGGCGGTGGACTACGGGAAAGTGGTGGAGACGGCGCGGCTGGTGGTGGACACGTGCAACGCCACCGCCGGCCTTCCCCGCTGCTCCGCCATTGTGGTCCGCCTCGGGGCCCCGATGGCCCCTTTCCCGGAGTAGAAACGCCCTGCCCGGAAGACGGATGCGATTACAACGACAACGGGAGGGATCGGTGGAAACTCAGACGACGGCGGTTCCGAGGGGGCGGCTGTGGATGGCGCGGGTCGCCGTGGTGGTCATCCTGGTGGGGGCAGTGTGGTTCTCGCTGCGCTACCGGGATCGCTTTTCGGAGTGGGCGCGCTTCGGCTATCCGGCCATCTTCCTGATCAGCGCCCTGACCAACGCGACGCTGATCCTGCCGCTGCCGGGCCTGGCGGTGACCACCCTGGCCGGGGGGGTGTTCAACCCCTGGATCGTAGGGGTGGTGGCCGGGCTGGGGCAGGCGGTGGGGGAACTGAGCGGGTATCTGGCGGGCTACGGCGGCCAGACCATCGTCGACAACCTGCCGCGGTATGCGCAACTGGTCCGGTGGATGCGCCGCTTCGGCCCATGGGTGATCTTCGTCCTCGCCCTGATCCCGAACCCGGTGTTCGACGTGGCGGGGATCATCGCGGGCTCCACGCGGATGCCGCTGCTGCTGTTCCTGCTGCCGTGCGCGGCGGGGAAGATCCTCAAGAACCTGATCGCGGCCTGGGCGGGGTTTTACGGCCTGGAACTGCTGCAGCGGTGGTTTGGGGGGATGTGAGGGCGGAGCTGCTCCAAAGCGGGCGTTTCCCAGAGTCTGGGGATGAGGCAGGCCAACTACTGCATTACCCGCATCGGTTGCAACCCCCCAAAACAGTCTCAAGTAGGGGCGACCGGCCGGTCGCCCCTACGTCGCTACGCGACTCGCAATCCCCTAAAACGGGTCTCAGGCACTGAAAGAGCGGCGGAGCCTCTGTTCCGGATCCGGTTCTGACTTCGGTCTCTCCTCGGCGCTTTGTCCACGCTTTTGTCGGTGCGGGCTCATATTGAAGCATCATCCGCTCGATTTGTCAAGCCTTTTTCCGGATCTTCCGGGAAGACCGCGAATCCCCCCCGCTTCCGCCGGCCATCCAGGATTCGCGCAACTTGCGCTCGATGCTCCCCTCCGGCACCGCCCGATCTGCCAACGGATCCTCAAAGGCCGCCAGATCTGGGGGCACCCCCTGCCCCTTGAAGGCCGTTTTCCGCGAATCCCCTCGGGTTTTCGGCCTCCATCGGGATTCGCGGAACCTTGCGCCAGGCGTTGAAGATCATGCTCCAAGGACGCTCCCACAGATTTCCCGGTCCGCCTCTATAGGAGAGACCTGCAGGGAGACCCGACCATGTGGACCCGCCTGCATCACTCCGGGGCAGGTCGTGTTCCCCTGGTCAGCAGCCTTTCCAGAACCCGCGTATGATGGATACGATGCGCCCTTTGGCGAACGCGAGAGGGCCGGTGCTGCGTTATTCAACCGAAGATCCGGGCATTCCGAAGACCACTCTCCGAGCGGCACCCGGCCGAAGGAGCCGCCTGGCCACCATCCTTCGCCCTGGAGCTCCCGGAATGGGCATCGTGCGCGGGTTGCGCATGTCGGCGATTCGGGCCGCTCCCCTCCTGCTGGCCCTGGGGGCAGTAGCGCTGGCCCTGCTGCCTCTGCTCGCGTCCCCTAACCTCCTGATGCGAGGGGACGTGGCCCTGTATTTCTACCCCTACTGGGAGGCGGCGGCGCGGGCCACCCGCGAGGGGCGGCTCCCCTTCTGGAACCCCGACCTCTTCACGGGCATCCCCTTCCTCGCTAACCCCCAAGTGGGCTTCTTCTACCCGCCCAACCGGGCGCTCTCGTGGCTGCCGGTTCCCCTCGCGCTCAAGCTATCTATCCTCATGCACGCCCTCTGGGCCGCGGGGGGGATGTTCGGGCTGGCCCGCTGGCTAAGGTATCGGACCGCTGGGGCAACCGCTGCGGCGGTCGCCTACGCCGCGGGCGGCTACTTCCTGGCCCAGGCCGAGCATATCAACCAGTTCCAGGCCCTGGCCTGGCTGCCGTGGATGGCGTGGGCCTGGGCGGCCCGTCGCCCGGTCCGCCTAGGCCTCGCCGGGGCCATGCAGATCCTCTGTGGTCACGCCCAGACCGTCGTGCTCTCCTGGGCGGCGCTGCTGATCCTCCTCGCACCTTCCGGGGATGAGCGTCGCCGCCTTTCGGGATGGATCCGGGCGTGGAGCCCCGGTGCGCTGGGCGGGGCCCTGGCCCTGGGCCTCAGCGCCTTCCAGTGGGTCCCCAGCCTTCTGCTGGCCCAGGCCTCCATCCGGGCGGGGGGCCTCCCCCTGAACGAGGCGCTCTCGTTTTCCCTCTCACCAGTCCTGCTCGGCCGCTCGCTCCTCCCCGGCCGGGAAGCGCCGGCCTTTACCGAATTCACCGCCTACGTCGGGGTCCTGGGCCTGCTGGCCCTGGCCGCAGGAATCCGCCAGACCGACCGGCGGTGGGCGGTGATTGCGGGGGCGGGGCTGCTGCTCGCCCTGGGCGCCTACAACCCGATCTACCCGCTCCTGTTGGAGCTGTTCCCCCCGCTGCGCGCCTTCCGGGTTCCCGCCCGCTGGCTGGCCCTCTGGGCCTTCGGGGCCGCCCTGGGGATCGGGGCGGGGTTCGATCGGGGGCTGGCCCGGCTGGGGCCCCGGCGGCTCGCCCTCTGGGCCCTCGGGAGCCTGGCGCTGATGGGCCTGGCTCTCGCGGCCTCCCCCATCCAGCCGCCGGGGATGACCGGCTCCCTCGGGCCGGTGAAGCCCGCCGCTGTGGGGCTCTGGGTCGTCGCCCTGATCGCGGGCGGTCTGCTGGCCTGGCGACGCCCGTCCCGCGCGGTCTGGGCCGGGCTGTGGCTGGCGGAGCTGATGGGAGCCGCGTGGGGTCTTCCCGTCAACCGCCTTCTTCCCCCGGAGGCGTGGTCGGATCCCCGGCTCCCCGCCCTCGTGCTGCGCGACCTCCAGCGCAAGGCGGGCCCAGAGGCCGGGCGGATCCTGAGCGTGGTCGACCTGCGCTTCGACCCGGGCGATCTGGGTGAGTGGCGGAGCGTCTTTGGGGGACAGCTTTCGCCGGAGGCCTTTGAGGAGTTCCTGGTCGCCACCAAATACAAAGAGGCTCTGGTCGCCAACCTGCCGATGGCACGGGGCCTGCCGACGGTGGACGGCTATGACGGCGGGGTGCTGCCGCTGCGGCGGTATATCGAGCTGGCCCGTCGCTTCGTCCCTACAGACCGCCTGCTGCGGGACGGGCGGCTGTGGGAGACGCTGCCGGGCCTCCCCGAGGCCCGCTGGCTGCAACTTCTGGGCGTGCGCTGGATCGTAACGGATCGCCTGCGGGATGAATGGATCGACGGCGTGTTCTACGACCGCGGCATCGCCGCCGACGCCTGTGGGGCGGAGCCGGTGGAGGCCGGCCCCTTTCCCCCGCTGGAAGCCACCGAGCTACGGCTGCTCGTGACCTCGTCCCTTCCACCGGGGACGAAGCTGGGGGTCGCGGAGCTACAGACCTCGGAGGGGGATCGCCTCGAACTTTCGGTAGCGATGGGAGAGCGCAACACCCCGGTTCGCGTTCGCTGGGGGATGCCGAAGCAGATCACCGGCGTGCGCCTGCGTCCGGCCTCTCCGGCATGCGCAGAGGGCGGCTGGCGGGTGGAGGGCGGGGCGCTGGTGGACGAGCGGACCGGGGCCTTTCAGGCGCTGGTCCTGAGCCCGGGCGGCGCCTTCGCCCGGCGGTATGCCGGGGACGTCAAGATCTACGAGTTCCGGAAGGCCCTTCCGCGCCTGTATGGGGTCTGCCAGGTCCTCTCCGCCCGGGGCGAGGCGGAGGCGATGGATCGTCTGGCGGATCCCGCGTTCGATCCCTCGAGGATAGTGGTGATCGAGGGGGAAACCGACCGAGCGGAGGAACCCCCGCGCCCGTGCGCTGTGAAGATCCAATGGCTTCGCTTCACCCCGGAGGTCCGCGAGGCGGAGGTTCGCCTGGAGGGACCCGGGTGGCTGGTGCTGATGGAGTCCTTCGATCCCGGGTGGCGGGCGACGGTGGATGGCCAGGCGGTCCCAGTCCGGCGGGCCAACGGGCTGTTCCAGGCGATCGCCGTCCCCGGGGGAGTTCATCGAGTCCGCTGGGAATACCAGCCGGCGGGATGGGGGGTGGGGATCGGCCTCACCGCCCTTAGCCTGTTCAGTGGGGTATGGATCTGGGGCTGGCGCCGCGCCAGGGGGAAGGTTCCGCGTCAAGCTCATGAATAATGACAGACCTAGACCGTTCGCTTCCCCCGAAGAGGCGCTCGATCTCCCTCAAGCCTCTGGACCGCGGGGGTTTGGGACAGCGCCAAGCGCCTGTCTTCCGCACGAAAAGCCCGCTCTTAGGGAAACAAACCGCGCAACTCCTGTATAATAAGAGGACGATAACAGACCGGCCATCGAGGATGGGTCTCTGTTTTCCCGAAATCGGGGAGCTGCGCCCATGGGATCTGCAAGAAGATGGCGGGTGGGATTATGGGTTGCCCTGATCGCTGTCCTCGTTCTGAGCGTGCTCGGATGGCGGTCGATCCTGAAGGCGCCGTGGCCGATCGTCGGATTCTGGCTCGCGTTGATGGGATTGTATGGCTTCCTCTTGTTCGAGCTTTTCTTCCCCTTGTTGGCCCCCGCTGCCGGGCGTGAGCGAGGACATCTGCGCTGGGCCTTTGCAAACTTTCTGATGGACACGCTGCGCTCCCTGGGGGCCGTCGATGCGGGCCAGCCGCGACACCCCTCAGAACCCCGCGAGGGCCCTGGGCTCTGGCTGCTGGATGCCCGGAGCGCGGTGGCCGTTGAACAAACCGGTATCCGGCTCGTTCGCGTCGCCGGGCCCGGGTTGGCTCGAGTAGAAGCTGGCGAACAGGTAGCCGCCTTCGTGGATCTTCGCCCCCAGCAGTTCCCTCAAGGTGGCCCCTCCACCCTGCGAATTCGCACGCAGGATGGGATATCCCTGGGACTGGAGATGCGAACGGCGACGGCCTTCCTTCCGCAAAACATCCCCCCCACTTTCTCGGGTCGCTCCCCCTACTTCTTCCCGCCGCAGGCCATGGGCTGGTCCATCCTTCAGGCCCTGCGGGCGGCTCGGGTGGACGAGGATCGCGTCCTCCACTGGTTCGAGGTCCCGTATGAGATCGCACGGGGGGAACTCTCCATTCGGATCGGGAACCTGCTGTTCGATCAACTCTTTCTCTTCGCCCAACCGGAGAGAGAGGGAAGGTCTCCCGTGGCACCACTGGCCCGGCTGTCGGAGGAAATCCGACTCGCCCTTAGCCGGGATCTGCACGGGCTGGGGATGCGGCTGGATCGCTTGCGGGTGACCCTGAGCGAAGTGCCCGAGGAAGCCAGAAGCCAGCGGGTGGAGGTCTGGCGCAGCCAGTGGGCCTCCCGTCTGGCCCGGTGGATTGGCCTGGCGGAATCGGAGATGCTGATGGAATACGCGCGCGCTCGCTATGCCTCCCAGATGGAGATGTTGCAGGCGATCAGCGAGGTGCTGGCAACCGACCAGGGCCTGTCGCCGGAAGTCATCCTCCTGCACTTTCTGGAAACCCTGGATTCCACAGTTCGCCAGAGCGGTCTGACCCTTCCGGAGGAACTACAGCAACTGTGGCGCTATCTACGCGGCGAGCCGCTCAACGGGAAGTGAGACCTGGCACCCCGCTAGGCTTGCCAAGGGCCGCGGGCCCGATATTCCGCACAATCGCCCGGATCTCAATGTTCCTGGCGATCAGCGCCCTCTGTTTCGTTCTCCCATCCGCACTCCTGGTGGCATGGCGCGCCTCCTCATCGCCCTGGGACCTCGCTCTGGGGTGTCTGCTGGGGTTGGGAACGGAAGTGATGCTGCTGATCTTCTTCACCCTCCATGCCGCGGCGTTCGTCGAGCGCCTTTACCGGATCCCGCGGCCCTCGGCCATCGATTTCATCCTTCGCGTGCTGTTCCGACCCGAGCACGAACATCCGACCGGTGAAGTCCGGGATGGCGATCTGACGCCGGCCACCCGAACTTCGGTTCTGGCACGGGTAGGCGGGCCCGGAGCGCTGAGGGTGCATGAGAGCAACCTGGTCCTGCTGGAGCGGGGAGGGGCTTTCTCCCGCCTCATCGGTCCAGGCCGGCATCTCCTCCGCCCCTTTGAACGGCCGGCCCTGGTCCTGGATCTTCGCCCTCAATCCCGCCGGCGACGGTTGAACGCCTGGACCCGCGATGGGCTGCCCGTTCAGACCACGCTGTATTTGAGCTGCCGCTTACGCTGGCGACCGGAGGATGAGCCCCGCCTGATCCGGATGGCATACCAGCTCGACACAGGAACCAGGGAAAAGGGATATGGCGTGGATTGGGCGGGCGCTCTGGCCGATGAGGGCCGCGCGCTGCTGGCCCGCCGCCTGGGAGGGCTCTGGTTCGATGAGCTGTGGTCCCCCTACCCGGCCCATGCTCCCCTCCACTCCGCGCCTCGACTGGTCGGGGAATCCTCTCCCGCTGAGCACCTTCCGGAGCAATGGGAGATCCCTGAACGCCCGCCTGAGGACGCGCCGATCCCGGCACGCTGGGAAGCGATCCGCGCGGAGGTTCGCGCAGAATTGGAATCGCTGATTCGTCACCGCGACTGGAGCGTGGAGATCCTCCATTTCGCTTTCGATCCGCCGGCCCCCTGGCCGGAGGTGGAACCTCTGATCCGGGAGGCCTGGCTGGAGCACTGGCGGGTTCCCTGGCGAGGATGGGCTGTGCATCTGCAGTCCCGCGCGATACGAGAGGAGCTGCGCCAGCGGGAGCTGGCCCGGGCGATGGGACAACGGGAGCTCCTCGAGGCGATCGCCGCTGTGGTTCAGCAGGAACGGCCACTGGCGGATCCCCAGCGGGGGTTGCAACGGCTGGTGCTGCGGCTGGTGGAACTGATGCGGCACTGGGCACATCCCAATGCCGAGGGATGGACCCCGACGGATCTGCTCGAGCTGTTCTACCGCCTTCAGCGCATGGCACGACGCGTCCCTTTGGAAGGAGGGAGCGATGAGCGAAGATCTCCACCTCCTTTCCCAACTGATCCGGGCTCTGAATGAGGATGATCATCCGGGCCTGAGACGCCTGGGCGACCTGTTGGGCCAAAACCCGCTGGACCCCAAGGAGCTTCGCCGTCTTTGCAAATTGTTGAGCGACATCCCCAGCGACGATCCCGTTCGGTCTGGGGAGATCGTTCGTTGCCAATTGGGGGCACGGATCGTCCTGATGGCGCTGGACCGGGAGGAGCCGTGGTTTTCGTCTCCTGCGGCCCAGCGACAGCTCGCGGATGCCTGTCGGGCCCTTCGCTTCCATGGGCTGGCGCTCCCGGAGGCCCTGGTCGCGTTGCTCGGGGCGCGATGGCTTCGATCCCATCATCCGGCGTGGGCCCTGGAGATGGCTCAGCGCGCGGAGCGCATCCTGAAGGATCTGAGCCGCGTCGCCAGGCTCCAGGGGAGGCCCCATCCGGAGCTGCAAGAGGCCGCTCGACAAGCCCAGCAGCTCATTCGCGAGATCCTGCACGGCCCCCTCTATGCCTCTCCGGAGGAGACCTCAAAGGCTCATGAGGCCCCGGAGCCTGCGCCCGAGCCCTCTGCGCCCGCCTCCGACGCCGCCACACCTCCGGAAAGGCCCATCCCAGCTCCCGGGTGGCCGCTCCGGCCCGCGAAGCTCTTCCTGGGTTCGTTAACCTTGTTGCCGGACACCCACCCCCAAGCTGGCGATCTGCAGTTCCTGGATCCCCAGACCGCTGGACGCCTGTTCGATGAGATGGAGGTGCTCATTGAGACGCTGAAAGTGGGCGATCAAATCTATCAGCCTTATGTGGAAAAGGACATGGAGCCCATCGTTCATGTTCGCTTAAAAGAGACGCTGCTGCTCCGCGTGGAAGGCCACAGCATGCAGAACGCCGGGATCGAATCCGGCGACCTGATCCTGGCGGAACGCGTTCCAGGCATGGAAGCCCGCGATCCCTCGTTTTGGGTTTCGCTGGAGGGGCGACTGGTGCTGGCGGTGCTCCTGGAGCGGTATCAAACCGAGGCTCACCAGGCCTTCCTGATCAAGCGGCTGACCCGCCGGGACGGCCGCTGGTGGTTATGCTCGGAAAACCCCGGTTTCGAGGAGATCCCCCTGGAGCCCGGATTGAACGAGTTGCATCCAGTCCTCGCCATCCTGAAGCCGGTTGCGTAGCGGTTTGACCGGGTATCGACCATGGAGGTGAAGCCTGGAAGCCAGCCCAGAGGAGGGATGGCCCCTTCCCCTTCTCCCCGCTCCCCGCAGTCCTTTGAGTCGTGGGGAGGTGAGAAAAACCCTTCAGGCCTCAAGAACACGATCCGCCGCCCGCATGCGCCCCCTTCAAAATACTCCCTCGAGGCGCGCTGTCTTTCGACGACGCGCTCCATCGAGCCCTCCACCCCTCTCCCGCTGGCCGGATCCATGAGCGCGTGCTAAGATAGCGATGCCGCTTTCCCTACCACCGGAGAAGAGATCCCCCCGCGTGGAGCCAGATAGGTCGAATTCATCGTAGCTCCCAGATCCTTTCCTCTTGGAGGGCGCATGGATGCGACGGCCCTCCCGGGCCGCCCTCCGGATCCGAGGAGGGCATACCCCTGGAGGGCTCATCAGATGAAGAAGCAAGCCTTCTGGCGGACCAATCGGTGTCCATCAGCGCCATCCCGCAAGAGCGACAAATGACGGAGGATGACATGCCGTTTGATTCGATTCTGATCCCGGTGGAAGAGGTGGAGGTTGCCGAGTCGTTGCTTCCGCTGGCCCGAGCGTTGCTTCCCCAGGAGAACGGGGAGATCACGCTGCTGGGCTTGGTTTCCCTTCCCCCAGAGGTCTCCCTCAGCCACGGAACGGCGGCGGCGCGGGCCCTTCGTCAGCGCCTGATGGCCCTGGCGGCGAAGCATCCGGAACTTCCCCTTCGCGTCCGCCCGCGCATCCGCGTCTCTCACACCCTCTGGGAGGAAGTGCTGCACTTCCTGCAAGCGAACCGTGTCGCCCTGATGCTCCTTCCCTGGGATGGGAATCCGGAGGGACAGGTGCTGGGGGCCTCCCTCTCGCGGGTGCTCCGGGAAGCCCCTTGCGACCTCCTGCTGGTCCGGGGGCCCGTGGGCTCTCCCTGGCAGCGGATCCTGTTGCCGGTTCGGGGTGGCCCTTACACCCAGCTGGCGCTGGAAGTGGCCTTGGCGCTGGCGGAAGCATGGGACAGCCAGGTGACCCTGCTTCACGCGGCCTCAGAGGCCCGGCGGGTTGCGGCGGCGTTCCGGCCGCTGGCCCGACAATTCCCCCGCATCACCCGCCAGATGATCGCCCACGGCGAGGTGGCCCAGGCGGTCCTGGAGGCGCTCCCGCACCACGACGGGATCGTGATCGGCGCCTCCGCCCGGCCCGGCGGCGACCGGCCGCAACCCCTCGGCCCCTTAGCGTGCGCCCTGGCCGGGGCAACCTCGAAGCCGATGATCCTGGTGAAGGCGGCACGGGCCTTCCTCCCCGGGCAGCCGCGGCCGCGGGGAGCGCCCGCTCAGCTCCCGATCTCCGTCCTCGTCGATAAGTGGTTTGCGGAAAACACCTTCGATGCGGAGGAGTTCAGCGACCTCGAGGAGCTGACGGCCCTGAAGCGGGCCCAGGGGGTGACCATCAGCCTGGGCCTGCCCACCCTCAACGAAGAAGCGACGATCGGCCCGATCCTTGCCATCGCCCGGGAGACGTTGATGGAGCGCTATCCTCTTCTGGATGAAATCGTGGTGATCGACAGCGCCTCGACCGATCGCACCCGGGAGATCGCCCAGGCGATGGGGTTCCCCGTTTATATCCATCCGGAGATCCTCCCTGAGGTCGGATCCTACCGCGGGAAAGGGGAGGCGTTGTGGAAGAGCCTCTACGTGCTGAGGGGCGACCTCATCGTCTGGACCGACACCGATATCACCAATTACCATCCCCGCTTCATCTACGGGCTGATCGGCCCGCTCCTGCGCTCGCCCCGCATCGGCCTGGTGAAGGGCTTCTACCGGCGGCCCATCCGGGTCGGGGAGAAACTGCAGGCTGGAGGCGGAGGGCGCGTCACCGAGCTGGTGGCCCGGCCGCTGATCAACCTGTTCTTCCCGGAGCTCTCCGGGCTGATCCAGCCCCTCTCCGGGGAGTATGCGGGCCGAAGGGAGGTCCTGGAGCAGGTCCCGTTCTTCACCGGCTATGGGGTGGAGATCGGCCTGCTGATCGACATCCTGGAGCGCTTCGGCCTGTGGTCCATCGCCCAGGTAGACCTCCAGGAGCGGATCCATCGCAACCAGGACCTGGAGGCCCTGTCCAAGATGTCCTTCGCCATCATCCAGGTGGTGGTTCGGCGGCTGGAGGACCGGCACAAGATCCAGCTGCTGGAGGAAGTCAACCGGTCGATGAAGCTGATCCGCCACGAGCCGGGCCGGTATTACCTGGAAGTGGAGGAGATCGGGGACGTCGAACGGCCGCCGATGATCACCATCCCGGAGTATCGGGAGAAATTCGGGCGGGGGGAGCCTGTCCCTGCCGCTTCGCTCTCGCCGCTGGAGACGACGCGCTGAGCGGCCTGCCGGGCCCGCCCGCGGCCGGTTCCAGCATCTGTCAGAAGACCATGAATACTTAGAAGGAGGACCCTATGGAAGCCGCCTTGCGCTTTGGGACCGTCGGCAATCCGCTGTCGACGCCGCCCCGCCCGGGAGGCACGATTGGAGGGATCCAGCGGATCCGCGAGCTGGGTCTGGGGGCGCTGGAGCTGGCCTGGGTGCGGAGCGTGCGGGTTTCGGAGGAGACCTGCCGCCAGATTCGGGAGACGGCGGAGGCGTTCGGGATCCCCCTGAGCGTCCATGCCCCCTATTTCATCAACCTGAACGCGAAAGATCGGGCGGGCTACCATGCGAGCCGGGAGCGCCTGATGGCCGCCGCGCGGGCGGGCTATCTCGCCGGGGCGCGGGACATCGTCTTCCATCCCGGGGCCTATCAGGGCGCCCGGCCGGAGCGGGCCTACGAGACGGTGCGCCGGCGCCTGCAGGAGATCGTAGAGGAGCTACGGGAGGAGGGGGTGGAGGTCACCCTGCGCCCCGAGACGATGGGGAAGTCCGCCCTCTTCGGCACTCTGGACGAGGTCATCCAGCTCGCCCGCGAGGTCCCCGGAGTGTTGCCCTGCATCGATTTCGCCCATCTCCACGCCCGCGCGGGGGACGGGTCTTTTAACACCTACGAGGAATTCACCGAGGCGCTCCGACGGGTCGCGGTGGGATTGGGCCCCCGAGGCCTGCAAAGCCTCCATGTGCATGTTTCCGGGATCGCCTATACCCGGAAGGGCGAGCGCCATCACCTGAACCTGCGGGAGGCTGACCTTCGATATGAAGAGCTGCTGCGGGCCTTGATCGACATCGGCGCCCAGGGCCGGGTCCTCTGCGAGAGCCCGAATCTGGAAGAGGACGCGTTGCTGCTACAGGAGACTTACCAGCGGCTTTTAAAGCCGGAGGGATAGAATGGAGAGGCTGCGGGGAAGGGAACGATCTGGATGCCCCATCCGGCCCCTGCGCTATCTGCCTTGCGCTTAGCTTCCTCGCCCAAGGCTCCAGGCCATTTCACAGAAGGCGAACGGCGCATCCTCTACATCTTCCGGGTTTCGGGAGACAGGTAGCCTGTCGGGGGCCGAATCGGCCCTGAGCGGGTCTTTCCTGCCAGCGGGGGCGGGCGGGCGGAAAAACCCCCCCCCCAATAAGCATGAACAGGTGAAATTAGCGGCAAAAGGAAAACGCTTAGATACCCCCCAACCAGCGCGGGCAACTGATTTGCGAGGGTGGCAGGC
>NZ_JANWXB010000294.1 GCF_025055495.1 Thermoflexus sp.
CGGGGAGGGGGGAGAAAACCTCTTTCGGGGGCTGGACGGGGGCCTTCGGCACCCCCGTCCAGCCCCTGAAACCTACAGTGGATGGTTGAATTTTTGCTAAATCCCGGCTCTGGCTTAAACTGAACATCCCTGCGAGGGGAAGGATGACCAGGTGGAGCAGGCCATGGGCGGCCCCCGGTTGCGTTACCTGATCCTGGATCTGGATGATACGTTGTATCCCCGCCGTTCCGGGCTGATGGATCTCATTAGCGAGCGGATCGGCCGCTACATGACAGAGCGCCTGGGGTTCTCCCCAGACCATGCCGAGGCGCTGCGGCGGCGTTATTACGCCCAGTATGGAACCACCTTGCGGGGGCTGATGGAGGAACATCGGATCGACCCGGAGGATTACCTCGCTTACGTTCACGACGTGCCGCTGGACGCCTACCTACAGCCCGATCCGGCCCTCGATCAGATGCTGCGCCGGATCCCTCTAACGAAGGTGATCTTCACCAACGCCAGCGAGGAGCACGCCCGACGGGTGCTCGAGCGGCTGGGGGTTGCGCATCATTTCCCGATCATCCTGGATGTCCGTCGCCTGGAGTATTACAACAAGCCGGACCCAGAGGCTTACCGGCGGATCCTTCGGCACTTGAACGCCCAGGGGCCGGAGTGCATCTTTGTGGATGACTCCGTCCGCAATCTCCGCCCGGCGCGAGCCCTGGGGATGATCACCATCCTGGTGGATGGCCATTTAGAGGATGAGGTCGACTTCCACGTGCCGGACATCCTGAGCATTGAGCCGGTGATCCAACGCCTGCTTCTGGAACGGAATGGAGATGTGAAGGATTAACCGGATAAGGCCCCCCCGACGGCCTCATCCGGTTAATCCTTCGGGGCCTCCTCCTCGCCGCGCGCTTTCTCCAGATGGCGTAGCCACGCCCGGCCCTGTCGGGCAGCGCCCCAATCGACCAGGCGGGGCAGCGCCTGGTTGATCCAGATCGCCGGGCGATAGCGAGCGGGGATCACAATCTCGCGCACTGGCCGGCGCAACGCCCGCGCGATCGCCCGGGCGACCGCCTCGGGATTCAACCCCCCAGGCACCTCGCCGGGATCCACCGCCAGCCCGCTGGCCACCCGTCCGAATTCGGTGCGAACCGGGCCGGGGCTGATCACCGTGACGTGAATGCCGTGCGGCTCCAGCTCGCGGCGCAACCCTTCGCTGAACCCTACCACGGCGAACTTCGTGGCGGAATAGACCGTGAGCGGTGGCGTGGAGATGTATCCGGCCACGGAGGCGATGTTGATGATATGCCCGCGCCCCAGCCGTCGCATGCCTGGCAGCACCAGCTGGACCAGATGGATCATCGCCAGGATGTTCACAGCGAACATCCGCTCGACCACATCCCAGGGAGTCTCCTCTACGGTTGCGTAATAACCGAATCCCGCGTTGTTGATGAGCACCTCCACCGGACCCCACGTCTCTTCGATCTGACGCACTAAGCGCTGGCGGGCCGATGGATCCGCAAGATCAGCTGGGATCGCCAGAGCGGTGCCCCCCAGGGCGCGGATCTCCTGGGCCAGGGCCTCCAGGCGATCCTGACGTCGGGCGGTGAGGACCACACGCATCCCCTGGCGGGCCAGCCATCGAGCGGTGGCCGCTCCAATCCCGCTGCTCGCCCCCGTGATTAATCCGATCCGCTCTTTCATAGGTTCCTCCTGGAATTCAGCTGGACTTCATCTCCGGACCATC
Organism: Thermoflexus sp.; assembly: GCF_025055495.1. Taxonomy (GTDB): domain Bacteria; phylum Chloroflexota; class Anaerolineae; order Thermoflexales; family Thermoflexaceae; genus Thermoflexus. The sequence continues at coordinate 1,733 of NZ_JANWXB010000294.1, forward strand.
GCCCCCATCCCCTGCGAATGGGGATGGGAGTCGATACCTCCTCCCTTCCCGAGGCCAAAGGGCCTTAGAGAGGGAGGATTTTTTATTGATGTTGCGGGTGGGCGAGGCCGCCTTCGGCGGCCTCGCGCACCCGCAACACCGACGAACAGAAAGGCGGGATCGTCAACGACAGGCTGTGGTTGACGGTCCAGGAAACTCCCCTTAAAATGCTTGCCGTGAGTTCCTGCTCCATGATACAGATGGAAAACTCGCTTGGGGTGGGACATCTCCGAGGAGAGGGCCTTCGCCCATGCAACGGGATCGGATCACGGACGACATCTACGTCCTCACCAGCGACCTGTATGCTCAGGTGAACGCCGGGGTCGTCCTTGCCTCCGATGGGG
>NZ_JANWXB010000389.1 GCF_025055495.1 Thermoflexus sp.
GCTGGGTTCCGCCCCACTCCTCCCCTTCCCTTCTGTGGGGGTCTGGGGTGTATGGGTTTGTAAAACGTCTGTTTTTTGGGGGGGGGGGGGGCCTTTCCCGGCGCCCCACACCCCACGAAAAATACTGCATGCAGCGAAGAATTATCCCTACGGCCCGGAGCGACCACCCCATCCCCGTGAGGGCCTGGGAAAGCGCCTTGGGAGGCAGGCGCGTTCGAGAGCGGAGACCTTCAAACTGGCCTGGAAAGGGGAGTGTTCGATGAGCCAGACCCGTCAGCAGATTCTACAGCGTTTGAAAGAGCGAGGACGGATGACCGTGGCCCAGCTGGCGGAGGAGCTGGGGCTCACGCCGGTTACCGTTCATTATCACTTAAATGTCCTTCAGCGTCAAGGGCTGGTGGATGCCCAGCTAGAGCGTCGGGGTGTGGGGCGACCCCGCCTGGTGTTCTTTCTGCGGGAAGAGGCCCTTTCCCAGTTCCCTCAGGGCTATCATCGGCTGGCAGCCCGCCTTTTGAACGAATTGAAAACCCGCATGCCCGAAGAGGAGATCCATCGCCTGTTTATCGCCATCGCCCGCGAGATCGCGGTGGAGCACGGCGAGCGGGTGCGAGCCTGCCGGACCCTGGAGGAAAAGCTGGAGGCGCTGGTCACATTGCTGGGGGAAGAGGGCTTCCTGGCCCGCTGGGAGCAGCTGGGCAATGAGTTGCGCCTGCACCAATACAACTGTCCATATAACTACGTGGTCCACCATCACCCGGAGGTGTGCGATCTGGATCGCGCCTTGATCTCTTTGACGCTGGAGGCTGATGTGGAGCGTGCCCGTTGCATTTTGAGCGGGGATATTCACTGCACGTTCATCATCAAGCCGCAAACCGCCCAGCCTTTCCTGGAGCTCTCATCTGGGACAGGTGGGTGAGCGCGTCCGGAACGGAAGCATGTCGCTTCGCAGTATCCGGAGAGGCAGGCCAGGATCCGCAAACGAAGAACTGAGGCGAACTCACTGAGGAGGTGACGGATGAGCGAGATGAACTCGAAGGCTGCTTCTCCGTCTACAACCCCCGAATCCCAGGAGGAGCAGATCCAGAAGATCCGGGAGGCCCTGCGAGCGGTGATCGATCCAGAGATCGGCATGAATGTCGTCCAGCTGGGCCTGATCCGGAACATCGAGATCCAGCCCGACCTGATTCAGATTACGATGATCCTTACCACGCCCTTCTGCCCGGCGGGCCCTTATCTCCTGGAGCAGGTGCGCTACGTGACCGAGCAGGTCACCGGCCGGCCGACCAAAGTGACCCTGGGAATGGAGATGTGGGATCCATCGATGATGGAGGAGGACGCCCTCGCGGAGTGGGGGCTTTGGTAAGCTAACGCAAATTCAGCCTTATGGTGAAGAGGTTTTCGTGGGCGAGTGGGGTCGCCTTCAGCGACCTCCCTCGCCCCCAAAATCTTCCGGCCTCAGGGAACAGGAAGGATGATGCTGCCATCCTCCGCCGGCCTCCCCTTCCATTCCACGATGGACCGTTCCCCGCTTTCCAGATCGTAGAGCCCAACCCGGAAGGCTGCGGGCCGGAGGCCCGCTGGAAGGGGATGGCGATCGATCACCTGATCCCCCCCGCGCCATGCATCGGTGGGGGCCAGCCCGCCCGCCATCGGGCCGTCGGCCTGACCGATCATCCGACCCTCCGCGTCCAGCAGATGGATAAATACCTGCCATCGACGCCCAGGTGCGGCCTCCGCTTCCCAGAGCAGGATCAATTCCCCGGTCGCTTTCTCCACCCGCCAGCCCAGAAGCTTGATCTTTCCGTCAAAGAGAGGAGCTGGATCCAGGTAGTTGAACCCCTCTTCCGGATGAAGCGCCTTCGTCCAGGCCCCCTCCACCCGCCAGAGGTGATGCAGGGGGACCCAGCCTAGATCCTCCCGGAACACGTAGACGGCGTGATCCTTCAGCGCATCTCGGAGTTCGTGGAAGCCTGCCGGAGGGGCCGGAATGAACCAGCCCGGATATAAGGCATCCACTCGCGCGCTCCGCACCCACCCCTCCGGCCGATCGGTGAGATCCGGCCCGCCGTTGATCCGAATATACCAGGCCAGCTGCCGATCGTCTGTGATCAGCACGGCCCCTGCTCCTCCGTAGGGATACGGATAGTAGCGAGCCCGGAACCAGCGATAGCCCACGTTGTAAGGCAGGTTCACGAAGAGAATGGGACGCTCTTTCGCCTCCCATGCGGCCTGGGCCATCCCCTGAAGGATTTGGGTCGCATCCCGATAGTAACCCAGGGAGCTGGCGATCAGGAGCACGGAGATCGTCAGGGCGCTTCCCAGCATGACCGTCGCCGCGATGCGGCCCCATGCGCCCTGACGGCGGATCCCCTCCAGGACGCCTGCCCAGGCCAGGGCGCTCCAGATGCCTGGGATCAGCAGCATCCGGGGATAATTCATCATCCCGGAGGCGGGACCCCAGAAGATCAGCGCGGGGGTGATGCTGACCCCAAATCCCCAGAGGCCCAGGGGAACGCTCCATCGGGGCCGAGCCCATCCGGCCATCGCCAGCGTGATCCCGGCCCCTAATCCCAGGAAGACCCAGTCTTCAGGCCGTAGTGCTCGCAGGAGGATCGGCCGGGGCGCGAACAGGGCCTTCCACAGGGCTCCGAAGATCGGTCCAAGGGGGTGCAACCAGCCCTGCATCGCATAGAGGCTGCTCTCCAGGGTGAAGATCGGCAGGGCCAGGACGCCAGGATCCCCCCGGGGAAGGGTGCGCCAGATCAACATGTAGCCGATCCCCAATGCGAAGCCCGCCGGGATTGCCCCGCGCAAGGTGGGGAAGCGGCCCGGATGCCATATGGCGATCCCTAACAGCCACGCTGGCCAGACGATACCAGTCTCGTGGGAGAGGATCGCCGCCCCATAGGCTCCAAGGGCTGCCAGAACCTTCGCCGTTATCCCCCGGGATCCGGTGCGGAGGATCAGCCAGGTAGCAAGCAGCATCCAGAGCAATGCGAGGCTGTGGACGGATCCCATCAGGAAGGCGATGGGTTCATGGGCGAAGGGGAAGAGGCCAAACAGCGCAACGGCGCTCCCGGCAAGGGTGGGAGATACCCCCAGGCGCCGAAGGACTGGATAGAGCAGGGCGGTGTTCAACATATGGATGCCCAGGGTGAGGAAATGAAAAATGGCGCGGTCGTAGCCGAACCCTCTCTGGATCAACCAGAACAGAGCCATCGAAAGCGGCCGATAGTGCAGGAAACCCTGGGCGCCATGAAAAAGCGTGAGGAGATCCTGCTGAGAAAGGACAGAGAAGAGGAGGTCGTCGGAGAAGAAACCAACGGAAAGGACAGGCACATAAAGGGCAAATATGAGCAAGAAAAGGATGCTCCAACCCCAGCCCTTGCAAGCCCGGAGGAGACGTTCAACCGGGGAGGATGGTGGAAGCGCGAGCAGGCTTCGCTTGACTGTGAGTTCTCTTCGATCTCCATCCAGAGGCTGAGGGATCGTCGACCGTTGGGGCATGGATGACCTCTCCATGACGTTGTGAAGCGCTATGTGGGATCGAGGGACATGCAGCGCATCAACGGTAAGACGTCTCATCTGGGCTGGAACGGTCAGGCGAGCTGAGCGCGGTGATCCGATCCCAAAATATCGCGAAGCGGTGCGAGGGGCGAAGGCCCTTCGCACCATCCCTGAAAGCCCCGAATCAATGGATAAAGCGCTGTGCTTGGATCTGCGGGCTATCCGCGCATCACCCTACAGATCCTCAGCATTCCGGTGGGGCAGATCGCTGAGGTCGGTCATGTCCCTGGAGACTTCAGCAATCTGTGATCATCGGGCACTAACTCCATGGGCTCAGGAGAGCCCACAACCCCGGCCCGAAGAGGGCCAGGCCGACCAGGACGGCCGCTATGGCGCACAGCAGAACCATCCCGGCGGACACGTCCTTGGCGATCCGGGCCAGCGGATGAAAGGAGGGGCTGGCTAGGTCCACGATGGCCTCCAGGGCGGTGTTCAGCAACTCCGCCGCCCAGACCAGAGCGATGGTCAGGATCAAGACAGCCCAGCGGATAGGGTCGAATCGAAGCCACCCCGCCAGGGCCATCACGGCCACCGTGATGGCCATATGAATCCGCAGATTCCGCTGTGTTCGCCAGGCATATCGTAGCCCAGCGAAGGCAAACCGGAAGCTTTCCCACAATGTGCGGGCGCGCAAGTCAGAGATTCCTCCTTCTTCCCGGATGGAGATCGGGGACGAAGCCAACCGTTTGGCTCCGTCCCCAATCTATTTTTACTACTTTGTAGGAGTTGCGCAGTGGGTTTCCTCCGGGAGCTTCTAGGGCGGAGCCAGGTGCTGAAGGCGCTGGCTTCGCCCCAAAGAAGTCTTTTCTCCCTTCTTTCCCGTGGCCTTTGGGCCATGGGAAAGAAGGGATGAGGCCATTCTACCTTTTCGATCAGCTCCCACTGCATAACCCCCAAACGGATTAAGGTGCGGCACTGCTGTCCTCTCCTCCTGAATTCCTCTTCCTGGAGGCCCAAAGGGCTTCCGGGAAGAGGAATTAGTCGATTTTGTGGACGAGCGCTTTGGGGGCGGGACTACGGCCTAAAGGGGCCGGGGCGTCCCCCAGCCCTTTCAAAGGACAGACCCCTCCTCTGGCGGTTCGGGGGATACCCCGACATCCGTTCAAGGATTTCCACTGTGGGGGATCAGGGAATTTATGTCCACCCTGTCAGGGAGATCCCTGATGTCGAAAGACCGTGTCCTTGCGATATTCATGCCTGGAAAGAAGTTGTGTGCCTCATCCTGCAACAAGGAACAGACCATGACCCTGCGGGTGCTCCTGGCGATCGCCTCCCCGGTGTTCCGCCAGACCATGCGGCGGATTACGGATCTCGCCGTCGATCTCCTTCCATGGCCCGTGGAGATTGATGAAGCAGCAGACTCACGGCAACTTGAGGAAAAGCTCTCGGTCTCTCCTACCACGCTGTTGCTTCTGGATTGGGAGTGGGGCAGAGAAGAGGTCATTGCTCTTCTTACTCATCTGTTTGAGCGGAATCCATTCATGCGTGTTGTGGTCCTGTTGCCACCTGCCGCTCCAAAGGCCTATCGGACAGCGCTATGGAGGGCGGGCGCGTGCGCGAGCACCCCGCGGGATCGTCTGGATGAGGAGTGGTTGGTCACGATTCTCTGCTTGGTCCGTCGGGCGATGGAACGGGAGGGGCTTCTATCCCCGCTCTCTGAGCAGGGTTCTGGGATCCGTCTCCCCGGATGACCGATGAGCAATCTGGAGGGAGGAGGTTGCGAATGACGCTCACCCGTCGGGAGTTTCTGCAGCGGTTGGGAGCCTTCGCTGGCGCATGGGCGGGGCTTTCTCATCTGGGGGAGCTGGTGCTCCATTTCCTGCGAACCCGTCGGATCCGCTGGCCGTGGTATCGGCCGGAAGAGGTGTGGGTTACTTGCAACTACTGCAGCTTTGGCGCATAAATCGCTTGCCGAGATGGGATAGGGGAGAGGTCTCCATGGATGGGAATCTCTTCGCCGCCGGCTCAAGTCCCCGTGTGACGGTCTGGCCTCCCCAGATCGATCATCCCGTTCAACGCCCCACAGCGAACACGGGCTTGCGTCCGCCGGGTTTCCAGCAAACCGGCCCTCCAAGAGGATCCCAAGAGGATCTTCAAACGAAAAACCGCCCTCTCGGCCCGAGAACGACGATGAAAGCCCCAATCCCGCTTCCACGCCCAGCAACCGCGCCAACGAATATCACCCCAACGCTCCTCCCGCCGCAGCGGTGGCCCCCTCGCCTCGCCGTGCCGCCCGAGGTCAGCCCCCTGCCAGGGAGGAATCGCCCTCCGAACACCGGGACGGCACCCCTGCAGGGCCGCATAGACCTCCCAACAGGCCTCACGCCCCTCCCCCGCGGCACCGGCCAGGGGTTGTTCCACCTCCCCCCGCATCGGCCAGACGCCTTTCGCCTCGGGAACGCCCGCTTCGCCCCGTTCCACCGCCTGCATCTCGCCCCCTTCGCCCTCTACAGCCCGGTGCATCTTGCGCCCAGGGCGCCGCTTGGAAGATCCGTGCCGGGCGCACCTTCCATTCCCCTTCCCCACAGACCTTCCGTCCACAGCGATCCAGAACCCGAGGCAGGAAGCCCTGCCCCCGCTTCGGAAGGGGGATGTCCCTCTTTCGGCCTCGCTGGGAAAGGGTCGTAGGGTCCGGGACTGGCCGGGGAATCCAAACGGACAAAGCCCGCTGCTCCCCGATGGGGAAGGGGAAAGACCTCCCGAGCGGTAGACGAAAGGGGCTTCCCGCGGATTCGGCCCTTCATCCCGCCATCCGGCGATGGCCGCCTCCGATATCCAGAGGGTCACAGAGTCCCTCTGGCCCAGAGCCCGGTCCTATTCCGGCCCATTCCGCACCCGGTAGCGGGTTTTCTTGGGTTGCTTCTTTCGCTCTTCCGGGTGCCTCTGTGGTCGGGAGTGGGAGCGGCTTGTTCCTACTCATACCTCCAATCATACCCTACAGACACCCAGTAAAGGGTAGGGGCGAAATATTTTTCGCCCCTATCTGTTTGGAAACCGGGATCCGGGCGGCCGAGCGCCCGCCATCCCTCGGGCCTCGGAGGGCATTGCACCGGCATAGGGGGAGCCGGAGGGGGCCCGCCTTCGCCTCCCTGCTTGAGGAGCGCCGGGCGTAAGGCCGGATCCGTCCCCTTACGGGGCGAACGGACGCCGGGGCTCTCGGTCCCTCTTCCGATCTCCAATCGCTTGCTCCTCACCTCTCCCCAGTTCGAAAGGCCTGGGGAGGGGAAAAGGATGATCCATCCATTCAAAAGGCTAACGCTAAAGGTCCTCCCGTAAATAGCGTAGCTCGTAAGCCTTGCGCTCGAGCTCTTCCCGGAAATCCGGGTGGGCGATCTGAATGAGGGCCCGGGCCCGCTGGCGGACGGTCCGGCCATAGAGATCCGCCACTCCCCACTCGGTGACCACAAAACGGACGTGGTTGCGGGTGGTGGTCACCCCTGCGCCGGGCTTGAGCATCGGCACAATGCGGCTGACCACCGTGCCGTCCTTCAGGCGTGCGGTGCTGGGGAGGGCAATGATCGGCAAACCTCCTTTGGACCGCGAGGCGCCGTAGATGAAATCCAACTGTCCCCCCACGCCGCTGTAAAACAGATGGCCGATGCTATCAGCACAGACCTGGCCGGTCAGATCTACCTCTATGGCGGAGTTGATAGCGATCATGCGCTCATTTTGGGCGATGATAAATGGATCATTCACGTAATCGGTAGGATGTAGCTCGATGATCGGATTGTCGTGGACGAATTCATACAGCCGCCGGGTGCCCAGCATGAAGCCGGCCACGATCTTCCCCGGATGGAGGGTCTTTCGCTCTCCGGTGATCACCCCTTTCTCCACCAGATCGATGATCCCATCGGAAAACAGCTCGGTGTGAATCCCCAGATCCTTATGATGAATCAGGGCTCGGAGCACAGCATCGGGGATCGCCCCGATCCCTGTCTGCAACGTGGCGCCGTCCGGGATCATGGCCGCGATATGCTCTGCAATCCGCCTTGCGACTTCGGATTGCTCGGCCATATGAACCTCGGGTAGGGGATACGATACCGGGACAATGGCGGTAAGTCGGGAGATGTGAATGAAGCTGTCGCCCAGGGTGCGAGGCATGTGCTCATTGACTTCAGCGATCACGATGCGAGCGGAGTGGGCAGCCGGTTTGGTGATCCCGACTTCCACGCCGAAGGAGCAGAAGCCATGCTCATCAGGCGGGGATACCTGGATCAAGGCGGCGTCCAGAGGAAGGCGACCGCTTCGGAACAGGCTGGGGATCTCGGAAAGGAAGCATGGGGTGAAATCGGCCCGGCCTTCCTGAACGGCCCGGCGGACGTTATCGCTGATGAAAAGGGTGTTGACGCGGATATGCTTCTCCATTCCTGGGGCTACGTAATCCGCCGGACCTACTGTGAGGACATGCACGATCTCCACGTTCTCCAGGTTGGGAGCATATTCCACCAAAGCGGCCAGCAACCGTTGTGGAACGCCACAGTTCCCGGAGAGGAAGACCCGCATCCCGGATCGGATGTAGCGGCGGATCGCCTCCTCAGCGGTCATCAGCTTTTCCTTGTATATTTCCACCCACGACATCCGATGCCTCCTGTAGAAGGATTCTTCATTGTCGGACTGAGGCTTCCAGTTCCAGAACGCGAGCCAGCTCCGGATGCACTACCCGCCCCTCCCGGGTGTTCACACCGCGGGCCAAGGTCGGGTTGCGGGCGATGGCCTCCTCCAGACCCAGCCGTGAGATCTCTTCCAGGAATGGCCACAGGGCGTTCGTGAGGGCATGGGTGGCTGTCCGCCCCAGCACACCCGTCATATTCGGGACGGCGTAATGAATGATTCCTTCCTCGATAAAGATCGGATCCCGATGGGTGGTCGGACGGCTGGTTTCGATGCATCCCCCCTGATCGATGGAGATATCCATAATGAGGGATCGTGGCTTCATGGTCTGAACCATCTCCCGGGTGACCAGGATGGGGGCGCGAGCCCCGGGCACCAGCACGGCGCCGATCAGCACGTCGGCGAAGCGGACGACCTTCCGCAGGTTGTAAGGATGTGAGATCATCGTGACCACCTGGGCGCCGCAGAGCTCCTCCATGCGCTGGAGCCGACGGATCTCTTTATCCAGCACGTAAACACTCGCTCCCATGCCGGCAAAAGCCCGGGCAGCATTGGATCCGACCACCCCAGCTCCCAGGATCACCACCTCGGCTGGTGGGACGCCCGGGGCCCCGCCCAGCAGGATCCCCTTGCCACCCCGGTCGTTCTGGAGCAGTGTCGCCGCTACGTGAGCGGCCATCCGCCCAGCGATCGCGCTGATGGGAGCCAGAATGGGAAGGCTCCCATCCTCCGCCTGCACGGTTTCGTAGGCGATCGCCGTGATCCGCCGCTGGAGGAGAAGATCGATCTTATCCCGGCGGGCAGCGGCCAGATGGAGAAAGCCCATCAGGGCCTGGCCTTCCCGCAGCCACTCGAATTCCTCCTGGGTCGGCCGAGCCACCTTCACCACCAGATCCGCTCGCCCGTAGACCTCCGGGCCGGAATACACAATCTGAGCACCCGCGTGGCGATAGTCCTCATCGGTGAAACCCGCGCCGAGGCCGGCTCCGCTCTCCACCCATACCGTGTGACCAGCCTGGACCAGCATCTCCACCCCTGCGGGGGTGAGGCTCACCCGATACTCTTCCGGTCGACGCTCCTTTGGGATCCCGATATGCATCTCTGCCTCCGGATTTCACTCTTTAGACAGGCTAAGGTTTCGTTCCTGTCTTCATGCTACTTCAGCAATTCAGAAAAGGGGAGCGAATAAAAATCATACGAATTCGCCTTACGTTTGTCATCCTTCTTCTTGCCAGGCGGAGGCAGCAAATTCCCTTCTATCTTCATGGGTCGAGGGAAAGGGATGACCGCTTCGCGGCGGGGGGAGAGGGGAACGGATTCTTTTAGGAGTTACGCCGTCGCTTCCCCAGGAAGTCTTCTCTCCCTCTCCCGAAGCCCTTCGGGCCATGGGAGGGAAGAGACAGAGGGAGGCGAGGCCCTTCCACCTCGTCCGACCGGCCCTCAACTGTGTGACTCCTATCATATAATAGAAGAATTGTATCCGGAGCTCGGAATGTCGATCACGTTGAAGGATTTACCGACTCTCCTGAAGCTGCTGGAGCAGCACCCTGAATGGCGGGAGGCGCTTCGGGCCCTTTTGCTCTCTGAGGATCTGTTACGGATGCCTCAGGAATTGGAGGCGTTCCGGGCAGAGGTCTATCGCCGGTTCGCTGAGCTGGCCGAAGCGCTCACCCGTTCCGTCGAAATGGAGATCCGCCAGACTCAAGCGCAGGCCCATACGGAGGAGGCGCTGGCGCGGCTGGCCGAGGCGCAGGGGCGCGCGGAGGAGCATCTGGCTCGTTTGGAGGAGGTGGTGGCGCAGTTAACGGAGCGGGTGGTTCGCCTGGAAGAGGCGATGGCGCAGTTGGCGGAGCGGGTGGGCCGCCTGGAGGAGGTGGTGGCGCAGTTAACGGAGCGAGCGGTTCGCCTGGAAGAGGCGATGGCGCAGTTGGCGGAACAGGTGGTCCGCCTGGAGGAAGGTCAGCAACGCCTGGAGGCCCGTCTGACTCGAATGGAAGAACGGCTGATACGGCGTCTGAATGCCTTTGGGGCCCGCTGGGGGTCGCGCAGTGAGAGGGCCTGGCGGGAGGGGATGCGCGCAGTGCTGGAGGCAGCTGGGTTTGAGGTGGAACGATGGGTGGCCTTTGATGCCCAGGGTGAAGTGTTCGATTACCCATCCGACGTGGAGCTGGATGTGGTGATTCAGGATGGCCGAACGCTGATTGTGGAATTGCGCACCTCGGTGAGCCGGGATGCGCTCCCAACCATGGAGCGAAAGGTCAAATTTTATGAACGCCAGACGGGCCGTAAAGCCCATCGGCGCATTCTGATGACTCCGTGGTATGAGCCCGGTGTGGAGGAGATGGCTCGTCAGTTGGGCTGGGAGATCTATGGGGAGCCTGAGGAAATCGAGGCGGAGGGGTAATCCCATATACTTTCCCTCCTTGCGCCTTGCGGTCCAGCGTTTGAGCGGCGGGGAGGGGAGAGTGGATGCGACATTCTGGGATGGGCAGGGGCTGCCCTTGGTGGCCGCTTGCCCATCCCAGAATTCTATTTATGAGTGCTCCCGAGCGTAGATGGAAGGCATCTGACGATTCCCATGGCGTCGAATCTGAACCCACCGGGTCTCATCGATCCCGTGTTCTAGGAGACGAATCAGAAGCTCCATTAAATCTGTCTCCGTAATAATCCCCACCAGCCGCCCCTCTTCAACGACCGGCACTCCGCCGAATTTGTGATCGCGCATCAGGCGGACAACCTCAACCACAGGAGTATCTGGAGATACCGTAATCGGATCGGGGGTCATGCACGCCCGCACCGGCACGTGTTCCAGAAGCAGCTGGTCTGAGCGGCGCTCATGAAGCACCAGGGGGGAATTCAAGGCCAGACGCACATCGCGATCCGTGATGATCCCGACGAGTCGATCCCCCTCCACCACGGGCAGTCGGCGGCAACGTCGGGAGCGCATCTTCTCCACCGCCACGCCTAAAGGATCGTCCGGCCGAACAGTGACCGGATTAGGAGTCATAATGTCACGGGCAACCAGCATCTTGAAGCTCTCCCCCGCGAAGATCTCTTTGGATATGAGCCAGGCGCCCTTGGTGCCTGCCTCACATCTGAAATCCCCCCAGAAATTCAACCGATCACCGAGGGGGTCCGCCCAAGGCCTACCCCGTTGCTTGATTCGGCTTACAAGCGCTCGGATCGCTCAGTGGATGGAGGCCCATGGTTCACACGGGCTCCCCACATCGTCGGAGCAACTCCTCCCAGCGTCGATCGACCTCCGCCTGGATTTCAGCCACTAGATCCTGGTGTTCCGGTCGAAGCAGGTGAGCGAAGCGCCCCTGAAGTTTCAAGTATTCGACAATCGAGAGCTTGCGGCGCGGTCGATAATTCAGCCGCCAGACCCCATCTTCGACCTCGAAGAGGGGCCAGTAGCATGTCTCAATCGCCATGCGGGTGACTTCCAGGGTTAAAGCCGGGTCATGGCGCCAGCCTCGGTTGCAATCGGCTAGAACGTTCAAGAAAGCCGGACCGTCCATGGCGATCGCTTTCCGCACCTTGGACATCAGATCCTTCCAGTGGGTGGGAGCCGCCTGGGCGACATAGGGGATTCGATGAGCGGCGATGATTCCGGTGAGATCCTTCCGCCATTGGAGTTTGCCGGGCATCGCCGCTCCCACCGGCGTCGTGGTGGTCCAGGCCCCTCGAGGGGTGGCGCTGGAGCGTTGAATCCCGGTGTTCATGTAGCCTTCGTTGTCCAGACAGACGTAAAGGAATTTGTGCCCCCGTTCCAGGGCTCCTGAGAGCGCCTGGAGGCCGATATCATACGTTCCGCCGTCTCCGGCGAAAGCCACGAACACAACCCGGCGATCCGCTGGGAATCCTCCTCGACGAATCAGGGCTCGATAGGCCGCCTCGACGCCTGCTGCAACCGCTGCGGTGTTCTCAAAGGCCACATGGATCCATGGCACCCGCCATGCCGTGTAAGGGAAGATCGTCGTGGAGACCTCCAGACAGCCGGTGCCGTTGATCACCACCACTGGATCGTCGATGGCCAGCAACACTTGCTTCACAATGATTGCCTCGGCGCATCCGGCGCACATGCGATGCCCGCCGGAGAGCGGCGTCGGCTTCTCAGACAGGACCTTTAGATTCAAAGGCGTGGCGGCCATGGCGTCCTCCTCGCCTGGAATCCATGCAATTGGTGGTTTGAGGCGGGCGGCCCCGCCGCCCGCAAAAATCTCCAGCGCTAATCGCCCGCCATGGTGGCCTCCGGGATCCAGAGCGACCACTCCGCCGGCGTGGGGAGCGGCATCTCCCCTCGGACCCCCACGTAGGTCACCGGGCGGGTCACCGTCCCGCGCTCAGCGATCTGCATCAGGTCTGTGAAAATGCCTTCGATCTCCGAGGGCGTGATGTCCCGTCCTCCCAGCCCGAACACGTAGTTGGCGATCGGGATGCGCAGGTCATGACGGTGAGCGGCGGCCAGCACTTCCAGCCACAATGGTCCCCCGTTCTCCATCGCTCCAAAGGCGATCGCCCGATCCATCACGCCGATGGCCCGAACGTGGCGCAGGGCGTGGATAAGCTCGAAATCCGGGAAGGGGCGATAAACCCGGGGCTTGAGCAGGCCCACCCGCCATCCCAGGCGCCGCAGGTTATCCACGGCCACCCGGGCGGTCCCGGCGGTGGAGGACAGAACCACCACGGCCACATCAGCGTCTTCCAGTCGATAGGTCTCGAAGAGCGCATAACGGCGACCGAAGCGTCGGGCGAAATCTTCAGCCACCTCCAGGATGGCCTCCTTCGCTCGACGCATGGCCTCCACCTGGTGGCGTTTATGCTCGAAGTAGTAGTCGTAAAAATCCAGCGCCCCAAACGTCAGCGGACGTTCCAGGTTCAGAAGCGTGCAGGCAGGTTGATAAGTGCCCACGAAGGCACGCACAGCGTCATCATCCTCGATCCACAGCCGCTCCACCGCATGGCTGGTGATGAAGCCGTCCATCATCACCATCACCGGCAGGCGGACCTGGGGGTGCTCCGCGATGCGGACTGCCTGGAGGGTGTTGTCATAAGCTTCCTGAGCATTCTCTGAGTAGATCTGAATCCACCCTGAGTCCCGGGCGCCCATCGAATCGGAGTGATCGCAGTGGATGTTGATGGGCGCGGAAAGGGCGCGGTTGACGACCGGCATGACGATCGGCAATCGCATAGAGGCGGCGATGTAGAGGATCTCCCACATCAGCGCCAGTCCCTGGGCGGAAGTGGCAGTCATCGCTCGGGCACCTGCCGCCGCGGCCCCCACACAAGCGCTCAGGGCGCTGTGCTCGCTTTCCGCCTGGAGGAACTCGGTGTGCACCTCCCCATCCGCCACAAATTGGGCGAAGGCCTGGACGATACCGGTCTGGGGGGTGATCGGGTAGGCGGCCACGACGTCTGGAGCCACCTGCTTCATCGCATAAGCCACCGCCTCAGTGCCTTCGAGCGCCACCCATCGACCCATTGCACACCTCCTTATGCAGCCGCCACTGCCCGGGATTCCTCAACCATCGTGATCGCCTTCGGCGGGCAAACGGCCGCGCAGATCCCGCAACCTTTACAGTGAGCCTCATCGAAGCCCAGAAACCGTCCGCCCCTCACTTGGATTGCATCGTCCGGACAGTAGAGCCAGCAGTATAGACAATGAGTGCATTTCTCCATCTCCACGACCGGTCGGAATGTCCGCCAGTCCCCCGTTCGATAAGCGATGGCGTTTCCGGCATCCAGGATGAGTCCCCCTCGCGGCAGCTCAAACCACGGGAGGGCCATTCCGCTCTGGACCGCTTCGATGGGACGCTCGCCGGACGCGATCCGCCCCGGATCGATCCATACCTCTTCAAATCCCCGGCGCACCGCCTCCAGGTTGGACCGGACCACTTCCTCTCCGAATTTCGCGGCGAGGTGGTGGCGAATATGACGGGTGAGATCCTCCAGGGAGAAGAGGCCGGTCAGTCGAACCAGAGCGCCCAGCAAAGGAGTGTTGGGAAGATTGCGTTTCAGGACCTCCAGGGCGATGCGGGTGGCATCGAGGAGAGCCAGACGGCCGTTGTAACCCCCCGCCTGGCGTCGAACCTGTTCCGGAGACCGGGCGGAGTTGACGACCAGCCATCCTTCGGACTTCAAACCCTCCAGAAGCAATGGGCTGCCGAGAAGCGTATCGTCCAGAACAATCACCATATCGGGGGTCTGCACCTGGGAATGAATGGAGATCGGAGAGCGGCTGAGACGCGTGAAAGCTCGGATAGGCGCCCCGCTGCGCTCCGGACCATAATCCGGGAATGCCTGAATGAAGTAACCGGCCTCCATGGCTGCCTCAGCCAGCAACCGCGCAGCCGTCACGACTCCCTGCCCGCCGCGCCCATGCCATCGGATTTCGATCATCTCCTGCATCGCTTGACCCTCCCGAAGGCGCTGCTTGCTTCCCAAACCCATTAGGGGCCATGTGCGACTTCCGAGCTCTCCCATGGGTTTTGGGGCTGGGACGCCGCCTTCGGCGGCGCCCCAGCCCCAAAGATACTTTTCCTCCCCCCTCCCCAGGGCCCCTGGGGCCTTGGGGAGGGGGATAAAGGGGGGGTAGGGTCATCCTGCCTCGCTTAGTCGACTCCTAACTGCGTAGCTGCTATTACATTCCGAACCGCTTGGACCGGGCTACCGGAATGATGCTTCCTCGCCGGAATCCTCCCTCTCCAAAGCTCTTTGGGCCTCGAGGAGGGAGGATGAATCAGCGGGGTCTACTGCTTCGAACGATGGCCCTATCCGCCGCGATGTGAACACTACCCCTTCATTTACAACTGTAAGTGAGATGGTTGACCTCTCCAGTGATCTCCGGCAAGGTTTTTACGTGAAGAATGTCGAGCGTTCGATGGGCGGCCTCGATTTATCCCATATGCAAAATCATGATGCTTCCCCCTCCCACCTCATAAGGCGGCGCGAGCCGGTAAGGCTGCTGCTGGCCATCCCCTCTTAGAGCATGCCGGAAAATTCGTTCGAAGTCCGCCCCTGAGGCGAAGAGATCGGGTTCCTAAACGTTTCAGCTCTTTCGGCTCCCGGCGAGGAGGATAGATCCATTTTTGTGGTTTGTGGGTGGGCAAGGCCGCGGTCCTGACGGTCTGAAAAATCTCAGGCTCGAGGGATTTCAAACGGCCTCCTCCGGGGCTTGACAAATCCGCTCGAATCCGTATAATGTAGAACCAAATCCGGAAAAGAGGTTCTTGGGAATGCAGGTTCGGCATTTCGCGAGCGCCCACGCTTACTGGCGGTATTACTTTTATTACTTTGCCGCGCGTTCGGCGGGGCCGCTCGCGTATGCCACCTGATTTTCTGAGCTGAATTCTTAACATCCTCACCATCGGCGCGGAGCGGCTCCCCAGAGCCCCCGCGCCGATGGTTTTTTATAGGGGGGCGAATGCTTTACGGCTTGCGCGGCGCCGTCACAGCGGAAGCCAACACCCCGGAAGCGATCGCTTCTGCAACCCGCCGGTTGCTGGAATCCATCATCCGGGCCAATAGGCTGGCCCCGGAAGAGATCGTGGCCGCCTGGTTCACGACCACCCCGGACCTCACCGCGGCTTTCCCGGCCTCGGCGGCCCGGGAGATCGGTTGGACTCACGTGCCGATGCTGTGCGCCCAGGAGATCCCGGTCCCTCACACGCTCCCCCGCTGCATTCGCGTTCTGCTTCTGGTTCAACCTCAGCGCCCCTTCCGACCCGTTCCCATTTATCTGGGAGAAGCTCAGCAACTCCGGCCCGATCTCTTCAATGGCCCCGGTGATCCCCCTCTCGCGGAGGAAACCGATCCCTCCGAGCGGATCCCTGTGCGCCCCCGGGTGGCCTTCCAGGGGGAGCCGGGGGCCTACTCCCACGAGGCTGCGTTGGGCTTCTTCGGGTCAGATCTCGAACTTCTTCCATGCCGCACCTTCGCAGAGGTCGCTCAGGCGGTGGAGGCCGGCCGGGCAGAGTTCGGGATCCTGCCGATTGAGAACTCCACGGCTGGTTCGATTAACGCGGTCTACGACCTGTTGCTGGATCGGGATCTCCGGATCTGGGGGGAGGTGATCCTGCCGGTGCGGCATTGTCTGCTGGCCCCCCCTGGAACGCTCCTTTCCGATATCCGGGTGGTTCGTTCCCATCCCCAGGCGCTCGAGCAATGCGCCCGTTTCATCGAGCGGCACGGGTGGGAGGCGCTGGCCGCCCACGACACCGCCGGCAGCGCCCGGATGCTGGCGGAGCGCCCGGAGCCCGGGATTGCCGCCATCGCGAGCCGCCTGGCGGCGGAGCGCTATGGTTTGGTGATCCTCGCGGAGGGCATCGAGGACGATCCTGAGAACGCTACCCGCTTTTTCATCGTCAGCACCCGGGAACCAGCCCGGGCGGAGCGCAACAAGACCTCGATCGTATTCAGCACCCGACATGTCCCGGGAGCCCTGCACGCTTGTCTGGGAGAGTTCGCGGCGCGAGGGATCAATCTCACCAAGCTGGAGTCCCGCCCCCGGCGGGGGCGCCCATGGGAATACGTGTTCTATGTGGATTTCGAGGGGCACTGGCAGGATCCGCCCTGCCGGGAGGCGCTCCTGGGGCTTCTCCAGCGGGCTTCCTTCTTGAAATTGCTGGGCTCTTACCCTGCGGCGGAAGGAAAAGTGCAGGTATCTGTAGAGAAAGGAGCGGAGCGATGATCGTCGAATGCGCTGCCGATGCGGATCCCCGTAGCGTCCAGCGATTGGTGGACCACCTGCAATCCCGTGGCAAGCCGGTCCATTGGGTTCACGGACCGCAGCCGGTGCTGATCTGTCCGGATGAACGGGACCTGGACCCCCGTGAACTGCAGGCCTGGCCGGGAGTCCGACGGGTGATCCCGGTC
The DNA here is from genome assembly GCF_025055495.1 of Thermoflexus sp. Classification (GTDB taxonomy): domain Bacteria; phylum Chloroflexota; class Anaerolineae; order Thermoflexales; family Thermoflexaceae; genus Thermoflexus. The sequence goes on from NZ_JANWXB010000389.1 coordinate 17,056, forward strand.
CGCCATGCCTTTCAACTGGCGGCCCGGGATTACCGGCCGGAGGGCACGCAGATCCGGGTGGGGGAAGTCCGGATCGGAGGTGGGGACCCGATCTTTATCGCGGGCCCCTGTGCCGTCGAATCCCGTTCCCAGTTGCTGGAGACCGCTCATGCCGTGCGGGAAGCGGGGGCCCATCTATTGCGGGCCGGTGCCTTCAAGCCCCGAACGTCCCCGTATTCCTTCCAGGGCCTGGGGTTCGAGGGGCTGGAACTGCTGGCGGAGGCACGGGCGGAGACCGGGCTTCCGGTGGTGACGGAAGTCATGGCCCCGGAGGAGGCGCCCCTGGTGGCCGAGGTGGCGGACGTCCTGCAGGTGGGGGCGCGGAATATGCAGAACTTCAGCCTGCTGAAGGCGGTTGCCCGTCAGCCGAAGCCAGTGCTGCTCAAGCGAGGGATGAGCGCGACGATCGAGGAGTGGTTGCTGGCGGCGGAATATGTGATGGCCTATGGGAACTTCAACGTGATCCTGTGCGAGCGGGGGATCCGCACCTTCGAGCGGATGACCCGAAATACGCTGGACATCAACGCCGTGCCCGTGGCCAAGCGGCTCAGCCATCTGCCGGTCCTGGTGGATCCCAGCCACGGCACGGGGGATGCCGCCTATGTGATCCCGGTGGCCCGGGCGGCGATCGCCGCAGGGGCGGACGGCCTGCTGGTCGAAGTGCATATCCGCCCGGAGGAGGCCTGGTCGGATGGCTCTCAATCCCTCACCCCCGAGGCCTTCGCCCGGATGGTCCGGGAGGTTCGGGCGGTGTCCCGCGCGCTTCGTATGATCCAATAGTTCATCGCATAAGACGGGCACTTACGTGCCCTACCACTTAAGGTGTTCCCAGGGGGAACGGGTGCGGGCGAGGCGGAGCGCGTGTTATGAGTTTGCAAAAAAACGGGCACTTACGTGCCCTACTACGAACGGGGCACTTACGTGCCTCGCTACGAACGAAAGAGGCGTTCATTGTAGGTCACGAGGCAACAGAATGTCGGTCATCAGCGTCCGTAAAAGTGAACAGATCCTGAAGCGCCTCGCCTCCTAACTCCCTATCATCCTCTTCTCCGGCAGGATCGCCATGGGCGACAGCTTCCGTTGGGGGATCATCGGCCTGGGCCTGATCGGCGGCTCCATCGCCCGCCGGCTGGCGCAACAGGGGATTCCGGCGCTGGGGGCCGACCGCGATCCGGCCACGCAGGCGGAGGCGCGGGCTTCCGGCGTTCTGGAGGCCCTGCTGGATCCTCCTGCGCTGGTTGCCGCGGCCGATGGGGTGATCCTGGCGACGCCGGTGGGGGCCATCGAGGAGCTGCTGAAGACCCTTCCGTGGCGCCCCGGTCAGCTCATCCTGGACACCGGGAGCACCAAGCGGCAGGTGACCACGGCGATGGCGCGGTTGCCGGAGGGCGTCATGGCTGTGGGCGGACATCCGATGGCGGGGAAGGAGCGTTCGGGCTTTGCCGCCTCCGATCCCGAACTCTTTGTAGGCAAGCCCTTCATCCTAGTGCCCACGCCGCGGACGACGCCGGAGGCAGCGGCGCGGGCGGAGGAGCTGGTAAGGGTCCTGGGCGCGCGCCCCCTCTGGATGGATGCCGAGATCCACGATCGGCGGATGGCCTGGGTGAGTCATCTGCCCTATCTGGCCGCCATGGCCCTGATGGCCGCCGCAGAGGCCGCCGAGGACCCCGCCCTCTGGGAGATCGCCGCTTCCGGGTTCCGGGATAGCACGCGGGTGGCCGCCAGCGATCCGCGGATGATGGGGGAGGTGGTGCGCAGCAACGCCGACGAGATCTGTATCGCGCTGGAAACCTTCTGCCGCATCCTCCTCCGGTGGCGAGAGGAGTTGCAGGCCTTCCCGCCTTCGTTGCCCTCCGAATGGCCGCATCTCGCCGCGCGACGCCGGGGGCTCAACCTCCCTGCCTGAGCGGAACCGTTCTCCACGCCGGGCAGGGATGCGTTTTTAGGGCTCCCTCCAGCTCTCCAGATAAGCCTGGATGACTTTCACGGGATCGTCGGCCGCCATCACAGAGCCCAGAACCGCGATCCCGGCCGCGCCGGCCTCCCGGCATGCGCGGGCGTTCTCCGGGGTGATTCCCCCCAAGGCGACCACTGGGATGGGCACCGCCTGGGCCACTTCGCGAAGGGTGTCCAGACCCAGCGGCGGCCCATAGCCGGGCTTGCTGATGGAGGGAAAGATCGGGCTCAGGGTGATGTAGTCGGCCCCTTCCTCCGCCCCTCGAAGGGCTTCCTCCAGGTTGTGGGCCGAGATCCCCACCCAGCGCCCCGGGCCGACGATCCGCCGGGCTTCTGCAACTGAGAACCCCTGCGGAAGATGCACGCCGTCGGCTCCGCAGGCCGCTGCCACGGAAGCATGGGTATTGACCACGACAAATGCCCCCGCGCGCCGGGCCGGTCCCATCACGGCCTGGACCAGGGAGGCCAGCTTGTCCTCCGGGAGATCCTTCTCCCGCACCATCACCCAGCGCGCGCCGGCCGCCAGGATCTCTTCGATGAGAGGAAGCAGCGGCCGGCGGGCCAGGCGACGGTCCGTGATCACCAGCAGCGGCGGCTGGGGAAGCTTCATACCTCGATGCGATCCTCCATCGGGCTGGAGGGCACAGCGTAGAGGCGACGGGGGATCCGGCCGGCCTCATAGGCCAGCCGCCCGGCCTCCACGGCCAGGCGCATCGCCCGCGCCATCTTCACCGGATCCCGCGCCTGGGCCACGGCCGTGTTCAGCAACACCCCATCGCAACCCAGCTCCATCGCGATGGACACATCCGAGGCGGTTCCCACCCCGGCGTCCACAATCACCGGCACCGTGCACATCTGGCGGATCAGCCGGATGTTGTAGGGGTTCAGGATCCCCATCCCGGATCCGATGGGCGCCCCCAGCGGCATCACCGCCGCACAGCCGATGTCCTCCAGTTTCTTGCAGACGATCGGATCATCGTTGCAGTAGGGGAGGACGACGAAACCGTCCTTCACCAGCTGGGCGGCCGCTTGCAGGAGATGCTCGGTATCCGGATACAGGGTTTCCTCGTCCCCGATCACTTCCAGCTTGATCCAGTTCGTTCCCAGGGCCTCGCGAGCCAGATGGGCGGTGAGGATCGCATCCCGCGCCGTGAAACAACCGGCGGTATTGGGCAGGATGAAGTAGCGATCCTTCAGCAGATCGTAAAGGTTTTCCCCATCCGCCCCCGGCCGCACCCGTCGGATGGCCACAGTGACGATCTCCGTTCCGCTGGCCTCCAGGGCATCGAGCATCACCTGGAGGTTCGGGTAACGGGCGGTTCCGAGGATCAGACGCGAGCGGAACGCTCGCCCGGCGATCACTAAAGGCTCGGTCATGGATGGCCTCCTTCGGAAAGGGTTCTTCATTATCCTCCCGCCACAGCCTGAACGATTTCCACCCGATCCCCCGGCTGAAGCCAGACATCTCCCCATTCCGGCCGGGGGATCACCGCGGCGTTGACGGCCACCGCGATCCCCGGGCGTTCCGGATCCAGGCCCAGGGTCGCCAGGAGTTCTCGGATCGTCTGCGGCTGATAGGGGCGAGGTTGTCCATTGACGATCAAGGTGGCTTCCATTGGAACTTCCCCCTTTGCCATAGGTTAGGTTTGGAAATGGCACTTCCACCAACCCATTGGGCGTCCGTCCTCTCATAGGGGTGCCCCAACGGGGTTGTCCCCCTTCGGACCGGCCGAGGCCTATCCCCTACCGGCGGCAAAATCGTTCCATCGTGAACGGTTTGGCGATTTCCGGGAGTTCCCCATGGAGGATCAGGTCATGGATGGCGTAGGCGGTGATCGGGGCCAGGAGGATGCCGTTGCGGTGATGGCCGGTTGCCATGATCAGCCCCTCCACTGGGGTGGGCCCCAGGATCGGCGCATCGTCCCGGCTTCCGGGCCGGAAGCCGACCCACGTCTCCACGATAGGCAGCTCATCGATCCCGGGCAGGACCTCCCACGCGCCGCGCAGCAGCCGGAAGATGCCTCCGGCCGTGAGGCTGGCGTCGAATCCTTTCTCCTCCACCGTCGCCCCGATCAGCAACCGTCCATCCCGCCGGGGGACCAAGTAGGCGTCCGGCCCCCACACCACGTGTTGAAGCAGCGGTGCCTCGAGGGGCATCTGCACCGCCAGCATCTGGCCTTTCACCGGCCGAACGGGAGGACGGGCCTCCGCAGGGAGCCCGGGGATCTGGGCGGACCACGCCCCGGCGGCCAGGATCACCGTGCGGGCCTCCAGGAATCCGCGGGCGAGGCGGACCCCGAGGACGCGGTTCTCATCGATGACGATCCCGGTCACCTCCGTGTGTTCCCGCAATCGCCCCCCCGCCTTTCGGAAGGCTTCGATCAGCGCCCGGGCGACCTTCCGGTTATCGACCTGGTGATCCTGAGGGCTGTAGATCGCCGCCACCACATGTCGGGAAAGGTGGGGTTCCATCCGCCGGGCCTCGTAGCCGGAGAGCCACTCGGTCGGCAGGTTCTGGCTCCGCTGAAATTCGTAGAGGAACCTTAATCGCTCGGCGTCATCCCGGTCCAGGGCCACCACTAAGGTCCCCTCGTCCCGGTAATCCACAGGGATCCCGGAGGCGGCCTCCAGCTCCCGGGCGAAGTCGGCCCACAGATCGCGGCTGGCACACAATAACGGCAGAAGCCTCTCCTCGCCGGGCTCTGCCTCCGCATGAGGGGCCAGCATCCCTGCAGCCGCCCAGGTCGCGCCCAGCCCGGCCCCGCCGCGCTCCAGGATCGTCACCGGGCGTCCAGAGCGGGCCAGGAGCCAGCCGATGGAGAGCCCGCAGATCCCACCGCCGATGATGACGATTTCATCCGCCATACGAGCATTCCACCCCCTCCCCGGGATCGGTCGATCGATCCGGCGGGGCGAGATCAAGGGAGGGTTTTTCTTCTGGCTGCGAAGACGCGGATCATGAGGCGGAGCGAAGGAGGATAACGGGGATCCCACGAGGGCAGCGGTCCGAAGCGATGGCGCGCCCGTCTTCCCTCCGCCGGCATGATCCGGATCAGGTTCCAGGGGTCGACGGCGGATACGGCCGTCCTCTCAGCCCGGCTCACCCGGACTCCCCCAACGGACCCGCGCCTTTTCGTGTGTCTCGAGGGACAGGCAGGGCCGCTGAAAGGGGCCCGACCGATCCTCTCTGGACGCGGATTGCTTTCTTCGTTTTTGTTTTAAGTCAGAGGAAGCATTCTGTCAATTTCAGTCAATCACCGATTTCTCGTCCAGGGGATCCTGGGGTGGGCCGCCGAAGGCGGCCCCGCCCCACTATGCCGAGTCCCGGCTTCATGGGGTGCGAAGCGCCGGAGGAGCCTGGCACCGCACGAACGCTTTCCGCCGCATGGAAGCATTCGGAAAGGTGCTGAACTGAAGGAAGTATGGGAGCAGGACAGGGAACGAGGTCCTGGGTCGGGCTACGGTTCCCCCAACGCCCGGCGGAGGCCGGCCAGATCGGTGATGAGGGCGACCCGGAACAGGAAGGCGCGCAGGGAGGGGCTCTGCTCCCACAGGCGGCGGACCCGCGGGCCGATGGGATCCTCGACGCCAGCAGCACCCTCCTCCGCCGCATACGCGCCGTAGAAGGCGAAGTAGGCCTGGTTCAGTTTGCGGATGAAATACCCGTGCTCCAGGAAGACCCGCCGGCGCGCCTCCATGTAGAGCTCCGCCCGCCGGATCTCCCCCCGGGCCAGCAGCCGCTCTACCACCGATCGCGTCCGGGCCAGCTCTCGGCCGAAATGGAAGGCGGGCGGCTCGCCGGTGTCCGCAGGGGCGGCAGGGGCCGCCGCGCTCGCGGACGCCGGAGGGACCATGTCCGGAAAGAATCGCTTCATCCACGCTTGCCCCAGCGCCTTCCCCACGATGTCCGCTACAGTCTCGTTAATCGTCCGGGCCTCCGGTCGATCGTAAAACCACCCCAGCGGCCACAGAAACAACCAGTGATGGGTCCACTCATGGGCGATGATCTCCGTTAGATAGGGGAGGTGGGTCGTCTCCATGATCATCGAAGGGTAGACCGCCAGGCCGCCCAGCGGGACCACCAGGGAGGACACGTTGAACGCTCCGTCGACGCGCCGTTCGATCCGATCCATCTCATCGGCGGTGAGGTCCGCCTGCAGCGGGAGGGCCGCTTCCTGAACGATCTGGTTCCGGGGGGATACCACCAACAGGTTGGGCAGAGCAGCGAGGCGGAAATTCACCGGGGGGATGGGGTAGCCCAGGAAGGTCAACCCTTCCGGATGGAGGACGATCGCGAGTTGCTCGGCGAGGATCGCCTCGGCCAACGGACGCAGCGCTTCCGCGCGGCGATGCGCCGCTTCCCACTGACGCCGGAGCGCGTCCAGTTGGGCGGGGTCGGCCGGCTCCGGGCTCGCCATGCGACGCTCCAGCTCCGCCGCTGTCCGCTGGGCGGCCTCCAGATGGCGCGCGAAGCTCCGGATCGCCCGTTCCTGGGCCGCCTCGTCGAGGAAGGCCTGGGGAGCTGCCGCATCCAGGACCCACTTTTCCCACCACACGGAAACCAGCCAGGCCGCGAAATTGAAGCCGCGCCCGGCCAGCTGCAGGCTCAGGCGATCCTCAAAGGACAGGCGAGGCTGCGAGGCGGACAGGCTGAGGGCGAGCAGACCGATGAGAATCC
>NZ_JANWXB010000391.1 GCF_025055495.1 Thermoflexus sp.
GGGCTGGGGCGTGGCCTTCCGCGACGCCCCAGCCCCAAAACCTGCAGGAGAGCTCGGAAGTTACACTTCCTGTTCCGCCGGCCGGGGCACCCGGGAGAGAGCTCGGGCCTGAGCTTCCGCCCGATAGCTGCTGCGGACCAGCGGCCCGCTTTCCACCCACCGAAAGCCCAGCTCGTAGCCAATCCGTTTCAGCTCCTCAAACTCCTCGGGGCGATAGAACCGCTCCACCGGCAGATGATTCCGGGACGGCTGGAGATACTGGCCGATGGTGAGGATATCCACGTCCACCGCCCGCAGGTCTTTCATCACGTCGATGATCTCCTCCCATGTCTCCCCCAGCCCGACCATGATCCCGGACTTGGTGACGCATTCCGGCCACAGCTTCTTGGCATTCGAAAGCGTAGCCATCGCCCACTCGTAGCGATCCTGAGGCTGCACCTTCTTGAAAAGCCGCGGCACCGTCTCCACGTTATGGTTGAAAATATCCGGGCGCGCCTCGATGACGATGCGCAGGGCCTCGATGGACCCCTTGAAATCCGGGGTGAGCACCTCCACCGTGCAGCCCGGAACCTGCTCCCGGATCCGGCGGATGGTCATCGCGAAGAGCGTGGCCCCCCCATCCGGCAATTCGTCCCGATTGACCGAAGTCACAACAACGTGGGAAAGCCCCATCGCCCGGACCGCTTCCGCCACCCGGTTGGGCTCATCCCAATCCACCGTCAGAGGACGGCCGGTCTTGACCGCACAGAACCGGCAGGAGCGCGTGCATACATCCCCCAGGATCATGAATGTGGCCGTGCCATGCCCCCAGCACTCCCCGATGTTCGGGCAATGGGCCTCCTCGCAAACCGTATGGAGCCGCTTGCCCCGCATCAGCCGGAGCACAAATTCATAGGTCTCCCCCTGAGGGGCCCGGACCTTCAACCACTCTGGACGCCGCAAGAGGCGGGGTGGGGAGGCAGGGGCCGCTTCCAGGGGGATCGGCTCGTGGATCGTGGAAGCCATCCGCTCACCTCTCCCCAAGGTTAACCGTGCAAAGCTTATCCTAACACAAAAGAAGAGGGAGGTGCAAATCCGAGGATCTAACCACCGGATCCTGAATTCCCAGCGCATTCGATTCCGGGTAACACCACTGCATCATGAGGAGTCTTCCCTTTCGGCCGGGCGGAAGATTCCCTCATCCCTTCCCCAGCCCCTCCCCGCCTCCTTCAGCAGGGAGGGGGAAGGGATCCAGCCGCGAGGCCGTCCGCCCCACCGCCCTCAACCTCTCCTGAAACCGGGTCCAGTCAGCGGCAGGCGTTCCGAACGTGAGCCTTATGTTTTCTTCCGCGATCCAGCCTTAGCCATAGCGGCTTTCCCGGCTTCCATTTTCTTCCCCTCCGCATACAGCTCCAGCAAACGCTCGAGGGAAAGGCGAATGCGACGCTGAATCCGTTCGCGATCATGTTCGGGAACCGGAAAGTAAGCCATGAATTCGTTCACGAGGGGGCCCAACTCGACTTTCCGACGGCCTCCGGCCAGGGTTTTCACCCGCTTGAGCAGGGTCTTGAGGTAATCGAGGACCGGCGAGACCCCTTTGGGCTCCACCAGCGGGCCTCGCCCGGGGATCACGCGACGGGCCACGCGCCCGGCATGTAACTGCCGCAGTTGTTCCAGCCAGCGCTCCAGGTCTGCTTCGCTCAGGTTCGGATGCGCGTTCAGCGTCACGGTGTCGCCGACAAACACCACATCATGCTCCGGGATCCGAACCCAGATTTGACCGGGGGAGGCTCCATCGACATGCTCTAGGATCAACACCGGCGATCCGAAGTTCAGGATCAGGCGGTCCGAGAAGGTGAGGTTCGGCAACACCAGCGGGGTTCGATTGAGAAGCTCCGCGGATTCGCTCTGGCCCACGTTGATCAGGGCATCCATCACCTGCTGACGTCCGATCTCCCCGTGGCTTTTGATCCGGTCGAAGGCCTGATGGTGGGCGATGACCAGGCCGGGGCGTTCCTCCATCAGGATCGCCGTTCCCAGGACCCGATCCCGGCCCGCATCCGTATAGATCACCGCGAGGATCGGGAGAGGAGCGATCGTCTTCAGGGTCTGCCGCCACCAGGCCGCATGCAACGGATCAGCCGGCGTATCGATGCAGACCCATCCCCGCTCTGTCCGCACAGCCCCCACCGTGGAGAAATATAGCTGATCCTCGACGAAGATCCGGGCGTCCAGCGAAAGGGGGAGCTTCTCCTCCAGTCCCATGGTCGATGTTCCACCCGTTTCAGGCTTATCAGGGCCCGGGGCCATTTCTGACCAGGTGTAATATCTGGGGGTGTGGGGCGCGCCGATGGTGGGCCCCACGCCCCTCATCTCCAATCCCTCGCCAGCTGGGGTTTAATGTTAGCGCAAATGCGCCGGAGACTCAAGGCCCGTTCAGGCGGCTGGAGACCCTCGAGCCGGAGCGAAGGAATACAAATTATGCCATGTCCAACTTTAGACGGCGGTCCGATCCAGAGGCCTTCGGGAGGGGAGCAGGTCAGGCCCCTTTTAGTGCCTTGTCTAGGTATGAACTGGGGATTTGGAGGAACCGAAGCCGGGCCGGAAGGCCATAGCCCCTCCCCCCTCCCCCCGGGCCCCGGGGGGGGGGGGGGGGGGGGGGGGAAAAAAATATGGGGGGGGGGGGGGGGCGCGGGGGGCCCCCCCCCCCCCCCCCCGCCCCCCCC
>NZ_JANWXB010000002.1 GCF_025055495.1 Thermoflexus sp.
CAGACGCAAGACAAAGGTGGCTAAGGTAACCCGTTCGCCCATCGCATCCTGCCAGAGCAGCGCAGCCGCCAAGTGAACCGCATCGTAGCCACGCAGTCCATACTCCCCAGCTAACCCATCCGCACGGGCCACGACCGTTTCCGTAACCAGCAGCCGGATCAGATCCGGCCATTCCGCCCGGAACGTCTGGAGCGCCGCGCGAGCCTCCTCGAGGGTCAGGATGTCAGCCCGCACAGCTTTTGCCAGGGCCCCGGCGACCTCGGCCCGGCTGACGATGGCCGTTCCAATCATGTCAGCCTGGGCGATGGCTCCTGCGACTTCATCGGATCCGGGTTCGGCGATGTAGCGTTTGACCAGAGCGCTGGCGTCCAGATAGAGGATCATCCCCGATCCTCCAGCAAGAGGTCAGCGACGACGCGCTCTCCCCGAGCTCGGGCAACGGGGGTCAGGGGAGCCAGTTTGCGCCCGCTCCACGCCGCCATCCCTGCCTGCAGCAATTCCGAAAGACGGGTTTCCGCCGACGAAGCAATAGGGACCAGCCGTCCAATCGGTTTGCCCCGTTCAGTGATCACCAGAATGGCTCCCGCCTTGACCTGCCGGATATAGCGGCTCAGGTGGGTTTTCAGATCGCGGATACCGACGACCGTTTCCATCAGGCTCCTCCCTGGAGATGAATGTGACCTCATTCTACCATAAGACACCACAAATGGTGCCATGTTGCTAAGTGTCCGACGGCCGTTCGCAGAAGTATCCCTACTCAACCGGGCTTTCTGGATGGGTCAGGATGCGCGCCGCTGTCGCGCCGATCGCCATATAGCGCTCCGGATGATCCAGCGGGCGATGACCAAAGCCTCTCTTCATTCCCCGGATCGGCCCGGATTTTCTCATCCCTCATCGAGGATATGGTCAGTCGGGAAGGAAAAACGTCTGATTGATCCGAACGGACCCGTTCCCAGCGCAAGAACGAAGGGGATGGCGAGAGGGAATCGTCATGGCCTTCAGGCAGCGGAGGGTCACCGGGAACAAGACAGCACGAGCAACAAACCCCGACCATGTGGCCCACGCCAGGGGTCCGCTTCACCGACTCAAGAGGCGCAAGGGGTCAAGGGATCAAACACCAGCGGGATAAGGAGGATGCCTCCCTCCACGGCTGCGAGAAGCCGGCGGGCAGTTGAGGACAGGCAAGGCTTCATGGGTATATCCTCAGATCCCGTCATGGCTCTCCCGTCCCTACCTTGAAGACGGCCCGCCAGGCCTGATAGCGGGTGAACACCCGGTCCTCATACAGGATCTGCCCGTTCCGCTCCACTTTCCGCTTCACCAGCACATCCGCGCCGTCCACCGCCCATTCGACCTGGACGACCTTCCCCTTCGGCAGTGAGGGGTCTTCTTCATAGACTGGGGGGCCATGGGGCACGACGTTGGAGACGAAGGGGCCTTCCACGGTCACTGTCCGCCCGTCATTGGATCCATAGATCTTGAACGTCAGCGTCCCCGCCTCCGAATTCACCTCCGCCACGATGAGGATGGGAGTGTCTCGATCGTTGCGGAACTTGAAGTCCGCATACGGGGAAAAGATAGCAGCGTCCAGTCCCGGCCCGAACGTTCGCTCATACCACCCCACCCGGTAGGCGTGGGGCCAGCGCTCCTCGATCGGGAAGCCGCCGAAGAAGGCGGCCCGGAACAGCGTGGTGGAAACTTGGCAAAGCCCACCCCCCACGCCTCGAACCGTCCGCCCGTTGAAGATGATCAGGGCTTCCTCAAACCCGGTGTCCACGCTCACATCGCCCAGATGGGCGTTGAAGGAAAACACCTCCCCAGGCGGGACCACCACGCCGTGCATCCGGGAGGCCCCCAGGGTGATGTTCCGCACTCGCGGAGGAGGGGAGCCTTTGAAGTTCGTGGTGGCCTCGGCGATCCGCCCGGTGATCCCCAGGGCCTCGGCGGTGATCGTCTCCGGATAGCGGGGCGGGATCAGCGTCAGCGCGATGGGGACCTCCCGGGTCGGACGGGAAAGGCTTTCCCGGATACGGGCCACCATGGCCGGGATCTCCACGCGATAGCCCCAGCGGGCCGGCGCCACGGGAACCAGCTGCCGTTGCGCCTCATTAAAGATGAACCGGGCGTCCACCGGGTCCGCCTGTAGGGTCCGGGTGATCGGGGTCAACCATGCCAGCAGGCGGGCCTCCTCCAACCGGGCTACCAAGCGCGGCGTGGGGGAATCTTCCCGGACCACGGTGACCATCTGGGCCAGATCGGCGGGGGAGAGCTCCCATGGACCGGCTTCCGGAAGGGAGAGGGGAACCGTGAGGGTTTCCGTGGGCACGAAGAGACGAACCGGGGCTTGAAGCCACTGGCTTAACTGCGTCCGCGCCGGCTCCACCTCGGTCAACGCAGGCGGCACCGTCTCCACCGGGAGATCGATCGTCTGCGGCTGCAGGGTCGCTAGCGCCTCCAGCAAGCGCGCCCGAAGCGCTTCCCGGTCCAGACGGGCTCCCGCCTCCGCCGGGTGAACGATCACCTGATCCCCCCGGATCTCCAGGGAGGCATCCCGCGGGGCCCGATCGATGGCCGTCGCCAGGGCGGCCAGTCGTGCCTCCAGAAGCCCCACCTCGATCTCGACCCGCGGAGAGATCACCCGACCCCACCACCAGATCCGGATCCGATCGAGCCCGTCGGCGAGACCGTTCCCCCGGCCGGCCTGCATCGCCTCCCGAAGCGTGCCCGAGACGTCCACACGGGCGCCCAGGTCGGCCAGGGAGACCACCTGTTGGAACCCCGGTCCCCGGAGCGTGAAAAGCGGACGCTGAGGATCCGGCAACGTGGCTTCCCACCGGGCGCGGGCTTCCGCTTCTGTCAACCCGCCGACGTCCACGCCGCCGATGAAGACCCCTGGCCAGATCCGATCGGCATAGATCCACTCCAGAGCGCCGGCCGTCAGGAGCCCCAGCCCGGCCATGAGGAGCAGAAAGGCCGGGATATCGGCTGGGAACACCCAGCGGGTGGAGCGGAGGGAGGTCGCCCCGCCAGCCATTTATCCTCCTCCCAGGCGACGGGCCGCCCAGGTCAGCGCCACGATGCTCTTCGCATCGCGCAGGCGGCCTCCCTCGATGGCCTCCCAGATCTCCGACCAGGACATGGTTGCCAAGCTGAGCGTTTCATCGAACTCCGGCCGTGCAAGGCCCGGCGTTAGATCCCGGGCGATGAAAAGGATGATCTCCTCGGTGCTGTAACCTGGCGTCGGCCAGATGCTCCCCAGCTGCTCCCAGGAGGCTGCCTGATAGCCCGTCTCCTCTTCCAGCTCCCGACGGGCGCAGGCGAGGGGATCTTCCGTGGGCTCCAGGGTGCCAGCGGGAATCTCCAGGGAGATCTGGCCAACTGCGTAGCGGAACTGGCGCACCAGCACCACCCGTCCATCCGCCAGAATGGGGACGATGGCAACAGCCCCGCGGTGTTCCACGATCTCCCGCAGCGCGGTCCCACCTGAGGGCAGGCGAACCGTATCCACCCGCAGGTTCAGGATCCGGCCCTCGTAGACCCGCTGGCTCTCCAAGGGGATCTCTTCCATGATCGGATCGAGGATCGGATCGAGCATGAAAGCCTCGGCCTCGGATCGGATCGCTGAATGAGCTTCATCGCCGGAGGAAACCCCTCCCCACCACCCCCAATCCCCGCGCGTAGCCTGACTCCGCGATGTGTCACACTGGCTCACGGGCTGGGGATGATCAGGCGCTGCCCTGGATAGATCGCGTTCGGGTTCGTGATCCCATTGCGAGCCGCGATCACCGTCCAGAGCATGTTGAACTTCAAGCCGATGCGGAATAGGTTATCCCCGGGCTGCACGATGTAGACCCGTTCGCCTCCCGCTGGAGTTCCGGCGGGGGCGCCCGCCCGGGGGATCACCAGCCGCTGACCGGGCACAATGAAGTCGGGATTGATCAGGTTGTTCGCCCGGACGATGGCCTCCACCGTGGTCCCGTAGCGGAGCGCGATGCGGAACAGCGTCTCCCCCGGCTGGACCACATGGGTGACCCCTGAAGGAGGTGCTGGGGTTGGCGCGGGGGGAACCGGAGCGATCGTCGGCATGGGCAGGGGGGAGATGAACGGCGTTGGTGTGGGGACGCCTTGGGGAGGCACCGGGAGCGGCGTCCATGTCGGAGTGGGCAATAAGATACCCGGTGTCAGGGGACTGGGAGTCGGCTGGCCGACGAGCGGCACCTGAGGCGTCGCCGTGGGCGCGGGGCCGGAGCGAGAACGCGTAGGGCGACACCCTGCCAGAAGGATCAGAACAATCAGGCCCAGCCAGGACCAAGCGTAGATCCGGCGGTTGCGACCCATGGATACCTCCCGCGAGGATCAATCGCGCAGACGGCCAGGTTTCATCGTTTGCTTCGGTAACCAAAGACTAACACAAGGAAGGCCAGAGGGCAAGAGATCTCCGCGCTCAAGCTATACTCACGTACTCACGGTTTCTTCGCTGGTCAAAGCCCTACGCCTCACGACGATAGCCAGTTGCGTTATGATTGAGCTGATGAGAGGCCGCGCCCCCACCCGAGGGCATAACGGTCAGCACCACGCGAATCCCTGAGGAGCCAAAGCGCGTCGGAACGACGAAAGGTTCATCTTTCTTCTCGTTGTCCATGGGACCTTCCCACCAGGCCGGGACAACCTTTCTGCTCCTCTTCAATGATTGGCCGACAAGCGCCTACGCCATAGGCAACTTCGGGCGTCGAGTCCGATCCAAGCGCCTTCGGCAGGGAGGCGGACCAGCCCTAAGACCCGCGGGAGAGCTCAAAAGCTGCCCATGGCGCAAGCCCATCTTTTTTCAGGAGGTCGCGATGATCGCCGGCGTGGAGATCAAGGAACTCATCACCCACGTGGATGATCGAGGGTTCTTTCGGGAGATCCTCCGGGTCACCGATCCGATCTTCGCCGAGGGGTTCGCCCAATGGAGCCACTCGTTGATGTATCCCGGCGTGATCAAGGCCTGGCACGTTCACTGGAAGCAGACCGATTGGTGGTATGTGGCGATCGGGACCCTCAAGGTGGCCCTGCACGATCTCCGGCCGGATTCGCCGACGTATCGCCAGACGCTGGAGCTCTATCTCGGCGATCACGCAACGCCACGGGTGTTGAAGATCCCGCCGGGCGTGGCCCATGGATGCAAGGTGGTCAGCCCCGTGCCGGTGCATCTGTTCTATATCACCTCCAGGACATATGATCCGTCCGATGAGGGGCGCATTCCCCACGATGATCCGACCATCGGCTATGACTGGCTGGCACCGCCGCCGATCCGATAGAGGCAGCAGTCGCCTGGGACGGATCGCGCTTTCCATCCGCCGGTGTTTGTAGGTGGGCGAGGCCGTCTTCGGCAGCCTCGTCCTCCTCCCTAAGGGATCGATCCCACCTCCTGGTGGCCCAGCAGGCCGGGGGGAAAAGCGAGAAACATTCCGGAGTGCGGGGCGGATCCCTTTCAACCCTCCGCGAGCGATGCGCTGATCAACGTTCCATTTCTTAATCCGCCATGCCACGACGAAACTTGGTGATCACGGGCTTCGTAGGAACTGGGAAAACCACGATCGGGCGACGGCTGGCGGCCCGTCTGGGATGGCCGTTTCTGGACTTCGACGAGGAGATCGTCCGGCGGGCTGGGCGATCGATCCCAGAGATCTTCGAACAGGAAGGCGAAGCCGCGTTCCGGGCAATGGAGGCCGCGCTCTGTCAGGAATGGTCTTCTCCCCGGGGATGGGTGCTGGCCACCGGCGGGGGCACCTGTGTCAGCCCGGCCAATCGGGCGGCCTTGCAGGCGGGAGGCCATCTGTTCTTCCTGTATGCCGAACTGGAGGAAATCGCCCGGCGGCTGGCGGAGGCTATGGATCGACCGCTCCTTCACCTCCGCCCAGGGGAGACGCTCCTGGAGCGTTTGAGGACCCTCTGGCAGGTCCGGGAAGCCGCTTACCGGGAGATCCCGAACTGGGTGGATACCACCGGTCGATCTCCTGACGAGGTGATCGAAGAGATCCTGCGACGTTATTGGCTTCTCGAATAATCTTTACTTCTGCGGGGATGGCATCCCCGGCTTGCGGAAGCTTTATAGGACGGGCGAGGCCGTTGGCGGCGGCCTCACCGGCCTATCTGGAGCGGATCGCGCTTCGTTTTGCAATGTTGTTCTGGCTAATCTGATCCTATTCCGGGCGAAAGCTCACCGTTCCTTGAAGGGGAAGGAGCAACCGGATGATTCGCACCGAGAACCTGACCAAGCGCTACGACGGCACACTGGCCCTGGAGGGGCTCACCCTGGAGGTCCACAAAGGGGAATTGCTCGTTCTCCTGGGCCCAAACGGCGCGGGCAAAACCACCACCCTCCGGCTCCTCCTTGGTTTGATTTCTCCAACATCCGGTCGGGTTTGGATCGCGGAAGAACCCATGACGCCCGAATCTCATGCGTTGCGCCGGCAGATCGGCTATCTGCCGGAAACTCCCGGGTTCTGGGAACGCCTCCCCGCCTGGAAGAATCTGGAGATCTATGCGCGCCTGTATGGGGTTCCGGCCCCCCGCTTCCGGGCGATGGAACTGCTGGAGCAGTTCGGCCTGGCCGATCGAGCCCCGGATCCGGTGGCGACTTTCTCCAAAGGAATGCGCCAGCGCCTGGCCCTGGCTCGGGCCTTGATCCACGACCCGCCGATCCTCCTATTGGACGAGCCTACCGCGGGCCTGGATCCCGAGGCGGCGCTGGATGTCCGGGAGCTGTTGCGCACGCTGAAAGGGCATGGGCGGACCATCCTTCTGTGCACCCACGATCTGGAGGAAGCGGAGCGCTTAGGGGATCGGGTGGCGATCCTGCGCACTCATTTGCTGGCCCTGGATACCCCGGACCGGTTGCGGGCCCAGCGGTTTGGGGTGATGGTCGCTGTTGAAATCGATGGGGAGCCGGAGTCCTATCTGAGCCGGATCCAGGGACAACCGGGGGTGATCCAGGCGGCGATCCGAAACGGTCGTCTGGAGATCCAGGTGACCGATTTGCGAACCGTGACACCGCATCTGGTTCGCCGCCTCGTGGAGGCGGGGGCACCCATCTTGAGCGTGATGCCGGTGAAAGCTTCCCTGGAAGAGCTGTATTTGCAGATCATTCGGGAGGGACGCGGATCTACAGCATCCGGGTAGAGCCAATCCGAATAGCCCTCTCCTTTGGGAGTGTTGGGGCGAGCCCAGGCGCCAAGGGCGCTGGAACTGCTCTAAATGATTTACGCCATTGGACCGCTTCAGGCGGCGAGTCCGATCCAGAGGCTTTCGAGAAGGGAAGCAGATCAAGCCCAAAGCCCGCGGGAGGGCCCGGAAGTTCCCCTTAGTGCGGAGAAAAAATCTTTCGGGGGCGGTGCGGATGAATCTGCATCGGATCGCTACGGTGATCGACAAAGAGATCCATGACGCTTTGCGGAATCGTTACATCGTGATGCTGATGATCCTGCTCCCGATCCTGTTCGCGGCTATCCCGATCATCAGCCTGGCCAGCATCCGACAGATTCCACCCTCTGGGAACTTTTCTGAGGAATGGCCCCCTGCGCTGGCCCGTCGGCTGGCCGGGCTTCCACCCCAGGCCCAGCTGGAGGTTTTCCTGGCCTCCCAGTTTATGCTGCTCTTCTGGATCGCTCCGCTGGCGATCCCCATGACCATCGCCACCTATAGCGTGGTGGGGGAGAAACGGGAGAAGGCCCTGGAGCCCTTGCTGGCCACACCGGTGACCACCGGGGAACTGCTGGCCGGCAAAGCGATCGCCGCGGCATCCCCGGGGATCGCCCTCAGCTGGGCGGGATACCTGCTGATGGTCGCTGCTGCCTACGGGATCCGCCTCTCCCCACCAGCGCTGGAAACCCTGTGGGGCCCCACGGCCTGGGTGCAGATCTTCGCCATGAGCCCGCTGATCACCCTGCTGGCGACCCTGGCGGGCTTGATCGTCTCCTCCCGGGTGAATGATCCCCGCCTGGCGGAGCAAATCGGCATGGTGGTGATCCTCCCCCTGATCGGTCTGATCCTGGCTCAAAGCTTTGGGATCCTCTGGCTGAGCGGAACGCTTCTGGGATTCATCACCCTCTTCCTTATCGGAGTGGATGCGCTCCTCATCGCCCTGGCAGTGGCCCTGTTCGAGCGGGAGACGGTTCTCACTCGGTGGCGATGAAGCGCCTTGCGGACAACCACCTGCTGCCTTGTCCGTTCTTGTTCTGGATTGGAGGGCTTTTCGAGGACAGGTTGGAAGCCCAAGGCCCCCAACCCCACCCTTGAACGCTCTTTTCTCCCCCGCCATGCGGCCCTCGAGCGAGCCGAAGAGCGAACCCCCAGGGCGGGCCCTCCTCCCTGGTCCCTCGCTCCACATGACTTCGCGACGCGGGGAGAAGGGTTCCGAAACCCTTGCTCACCATCGGATCCCGTCAGCGGCACATCCTCGTTCCATCCTGGGAGCGCTATCGCCTCGAAAGCGGTGAAGCGCCGATCAGGGGGATCGCCTCCGGCCGTCCGAACTTCAGGGGGGAACAAGAGGAGCTTGCTGGATCGCGCTGGCCACCGGGTTCTCTCCCGAGTTGGATCGTCGCCCTGCGGGATGTTTCAGGTTAAACATCCCGCAGGGCGCTACGCCGTTCGCTTCCTCGGGAAGTCCTTTTTCCCCTCATCATGGCCCTCCAGGTCATGTGAGGAGGGAATCATTCCCCCGTATCCGATCGGCGCCCAACGGTGTGACTACTGCTTTGTCCAGTTATCAACTGGGGATTGGAGGAACCGAAGCGAGTCCGGAAGGCGATGGCCCCTCCCCCCAATCTCCCCCCACCCCACGGCCCCGAAGGCCGTGGGGTGGGGGGGGAACAAAATATTTGGGGGGCGGGGGGGGGGGGGGGGGGGGCGCCCCCCCC
>NZ_JANWXB010000076.1 GCF_025055495.1 Thermoflexus sp.
GGGGGGGCGTGGCCGCCTTGGGCGGCCCCGCCCACCCAAAATCCTTACGAAAACCTCGGGCAGTCTGCTGGAATCCACAGTATGAGTCTGTAAACCCAGGGGTTTGAGAGTAGTGGGGAGGATGGCCCCGCCCTCTGCCCCACTATCCCTATGCTCCCTATCCTCTCTCCTCGCAATTAGGTGAGTTGCGTTAAAATGATGGTCAGCGTAAAAACCCGCGGAGGGCCTCATGAAAAGCGTGGGGTTGCGAACTGAATTAAATGTCGAACGCATCCGGGCAGATTTCCCCATCCTCCACCAGGCCATCCACGGAAAACCCCTGGTCTTCCTGGACAGCGCGGCCAGCTCCCAGAAGCCGATCCCGGTGATCGAGGCGATGAATGAATACTACCGGACCACGCATGCCAACGTCCACCGGGGGGTCTATCAGTTGAGCGAGCAGGCCACCGCGCTTTACGAGGAGGCCCGGCGCAAGATCGCTGCCTTTATCGGCGCCGCCTCCCCCAAAGAGATCATCTTCACCCGCAACACCACCGAAGCGATCAACCTAGTGGCCTACGCCTGGGCCCGTCCGTTCCTCCGGGAAGGCGATGAGATCCTCCTCACGGAGATGGAGCATCACAGCAACCTGGTCCCCTGGTTCCTGGTCGCTCAGGAGAAAGGGCTTCGGATCCGTTACATTCCGATCACTGATGAGGGCCGCCTCCGGCTGGATCTCCTGGATACGCTGATCACCGAGCGAACCCGCCTGGTGGCGGTGACCATGATGTCGAATGTGTTGGGGACCATCAATCCGCTACGGCCGATCATTGAGAAGGCTCACGCGGTGGGGGCGATGGTGCTGATCGACGGAGCCCAGGGGGTGCCCCACATCCCGGTAAATGTCCAGGAGCTGGGAGGCGATTTCCTGGCTTTCTCCGGACACAAGATGTGCGGGCCCACCGGCATCGGCGTGCTGTGGGGACGTCGGGAGCTCCTGGAGGCTATGCCGCCCTTCCTGGGCGGTGGCGATATGATCCGCCGCGTCACCCTTGAAGGCGCCGAATGGAACGAGCTCCCCTACAAGTTCGAGGCCGGGACCCCCGCGATCGCGGAGGCGATCGGTCTGGGCGTGGCAGTGGATTACCTGAGCCGCATCGGTCTAGAGGCCATCCATCACCACGAGCAGATGCTGGTCACCTATGCGATGGAACGGCTGAGCGAGTTCCCGGGCATCCGGATCGTCGGCCCTCCCCCGGCGGAACGCGGCGGCGTGGTGGCCTTCGTTATGGATCGGGTGCATCCCCATGACATCGCCACCATCCTGGATCGAGAGGGGATCTGCATCCGAGCAGGCCATCATTGCGCGATGCCCTTGCATGAGCGCCTGGGGCTCACCGCCACCGCGCGGGCGAGCTTCTATCTCTACAACACGATTGAAGAGGTGGATCGACTGATCGAGGGGCTGGAGATCGTGCGAAAGACTTTTCACCGGGCAGGGTGAAATACTCCGCAAGCCCGGCGGAGCGCTTTCCTACCGCGGCCGTGTCGCCCTCTTAGAGCCAGGGAAGACCCATTATATGTAGGGCTTTATCCAGTTATAAACTGGGGATTTGAGGAACTGAAGCCAGTCCGGAAGGCAATGGCCTCCTCCCCCTTTCTCCCCCTCCCCACGGCCCTCTGGGCCGTGGGGAGGGGGAGAAAAAATCTTTCGGGGGGCAAAGGCCTCCCGCACTGCCTCCGAAAACCCTCAGTTCCCATCAAGAAAAAAGGCTGGCAGGCTATTCCTCCATCTTCCTGCCAGCCTCCCTGTCTCTCCGTCTCCCTGTCCTGAGAGAGGCCCACCGACCTTAGAAACGGTTCCGGTTAGGGGGATGGAATCCACTCAACGGGAGGCACCCGTTCTCCACGAGCCGAGAGCAGTCCGATCCTGTAAGTGCGCGCGGCCTCCTCGGCCCCTTCATCCAAGCGCATGCCAAAAGCGTAAACCAGATACGGCCCCTGGATCCCCGCTGAAGCGAGGCGCCTTCGGAAGCCTTCTGAGCGCATGCGATTGGCCCAATCCTCGATAGCGCGCCAGCTCTGGCGCACCTTGGCCTCTACGACCACCCACAAGATCTGCCCCTCCGCTTCCACAGGCACGACTACATCAATCTCGCCATCCAGCACTTTAAGGCGCGGTTCGTCCAGCAAACGATAGCCCTTCTCTCGCAAAACCACTCGCAAAATGCTTTCCGCCTCTTCTTCAACCGTTGCGCCAACAATCCGAGCCAGCCTCCCCACTTCGCTGCGCAATCCCTCCAGACCTCCAGCCAATCGCTGCACCTGCTCCTCCGTCCGCCGCTGCGCCTCCGCCAAACGCTCCACCGCCTCCTCCAACCGCTGCACCCGCTCCTCCGTCCGCCGCTGCGCCTCCGCTAGCTCGGCAAATCGTCGCTCTGTCTCGGCCCGATAAGCCGCAAACTCCTCATCGTGCCGCCGCTGCGCCTCCACGAGCTGCCGCACCTCTTCCTCGGTCTGTCGCTGGACCTCAGCCAACGCAGCGATCTTGGCCGCGAGATCACGCATAATCTCGGGCAGGGCAAGCAGCTCCTCAGACAGGATGAGCCGGCGTAACTCAACCCGCCACTCTGGATGCGCCTCGAGCAAACGCACCAGATCGCGGAATTCCTTCACGGTAAACGCCATAGCGCCTCACCAGCTTAAGGGATCTGATGCCTGTCAGGATTATTATATCGCATATCAAGCTGCCCCGTTTCGATCTCATGGCACCTTGCTATCGTGTGGATCCCCGTCACATGAGGAAAGCGAGGGAGGGCGATCCTTATGCAGCCCGGCGCAACTCAACCCGCCACTCTGGAGGGGCCTCGAGCAAACGCACCAGATCGCGGCATTCCTTCACGGTAAACGCCATAGCGCCGCACCAGCTTAAGGGATCTGAGGCCTGTCAGGAGTAGTATATCGCATATCAGGCTGCCCCGT
>NZ_JANWXB010000085.1 GCF_025055495.1 Thermoflexus sp.
ACCGCCCCCGAAAGATTTTTTCTTCCCCTTTATCCTGTGGACAGGCATAACAGTCTGCGGAGACCGCGCCCGCCCGCGAAAGCCCCCTGCGCCATCCGATCAGCGACAGCGAGAACGCAGGTCGCTCAGATGCCAACCTCAGGCCCTGGCATCGCCTGTCCTCTCCACGCTCCCTGGCGGTCTGAGAGAGGAGAGGGGGCGGGGGAAGATTCCCCTCACCCCCTCCCAGAGGGACGGGATGCTCCACTGGCCCTCACTTCCACTGATCCTTAGGGAGGATCTGGAACTTCCCGTCCTTCACCGTGACCAGCACGAAGTCCCTGTAGTCGAACCCGAGGTGATCGGTGGGGCTGAGGTTGAAGAGGCCATGGGTGCCCGGGAAGTTCTTGATCTCCTTCTCGAGGGCCTCCCGGACCCTCGCCCGCTGTTCGGCCAGCGGCAGGCCGTCGGGCAGGGTCTTCAGGGCGGCCAGGGCCCACTGGAGCGCGTCGTAGGCGTGGCCAGCGAAGGTGCTGATGGGCTCCCCCTTCGTGAATTCCTGATAGGCCTTAATGAAGTCGAGGTTCAGCTTCTTGACGGGGTCGGCGTCCGGCAGCTGCTCCGCCACCAGGATCTTGCCACAGGGCATCACCGTGCCCTCTGCCGCTGGACCGGCGTTCTTGACCAGGTCCGGGCTGCACGAGCCGTGGCCATGGACGATCCGGATCTCCGGCAGGGCGTCCCGGACGGCGACGTTGACCAGCGCCGAGGCCGGCGGGATGGAGCCGATGACCACCGCCTGGCATCCGCTGGCCTTCACCCGTTCCACCTGGGGGAACTCCGTGGCGGTCCGCTCGAAGGCATCGCCGTAGACGATCTCAATGCCTGCCCCAGGGAAGATCGCCTGGGCGCTGGCGAAGGTGTCCTTACCGTAGGCGGTGTTCTCATAGAGGTGGCAGACCTTGGTCACCCCGACGGCCTTCAGGTAATCGGCCTGCATCTGGGCGGAATGGAGGTTCTCGGGGACCGGCTTGAAGATCCACTCCCGCATCTTCTTGGTCTCGGGGTCCTCGATGATCGAGCGGGCGGAGGCCATGGAGATCATCGGGGTCTGGGCTTCCGTGGCGATCGGCACCATGGCCAGGCTGGGGCCGCTGAGGGTGCCGGCCACCAGCACCACTACACCTTCCTGTTCGATCAGGCGCCGGGCCACGCTGGCGGCGGTATCGGTTTTGCTTTCGTCATCGAAGATAAGGATCTGCACTTCATGGCGCACCCCATCCGGCCCAACGATCCCGCCCTGGGCGTTGAGCTGCGCCTGGACCAGCTGAGCGGTGTTGCGCTCGGGGATGCCCAGACTGGCCCCGGGGCCGGTGATCGACGCGATGAAGCCGATCTTGTAGGTGACACCGACCTTCGGGGTTGGCGTCGGCGTCGGAGGAGCAGCGGGCGCTGGCGTTGGGGTGGCGGGGGGCGGCGGGGTTGGCGTCGGCGTCGGAGCCGCACACGCGATCAGCAGGATAGCAATCAGGGCGGTCGCCAGCCATCCATAACGGTTCATGGGACCCTCCTCTCCCGAGGATCACCCGCTGGTGGGCCCAGCGGGAATGTTCCCCCACTCCAGGCGGCCTTGATCCTAAGGAGATTCCGATGAAGAAGTTGCGCCGTTCGCTTCCTTGAGGGCTTTGAGGGCGGGGCAAGGCAACTCGTCCAACCGACTCTCAGGAGAAAAAATCTTTCGGGGGCGGTGGCGGGGGGCCTTTGGCCTCCCGCACCACCCCCGAAAACCCCCAAATCAAAACGGACAAAGCACCAGCCCGAATTTCTCCAACACCCTCGCAGGGGCTGGACACCCGAGACGCTCAGCCTCCTCTCCCCGCGCGATAGGCGGTGGGATTGTCCGCTTTTGATTAAGCGAACGTTTGTTTATCCCGTTTATATTTTTTATAGCAGCGATGATTAAAAATGTCAAGGGCGCACTCCTTCTCCCTCCTCCCCACGGCCCTTTGGGCCGGGGAGGGGGGAGAAAACATCTTCCGGGGATGGGGGGCCAAAGCCCCCCCGCCCCCGAAAACCCCCTAAATCGAAGCATTAGATGGCAAATTGCGTTGCATTTATAATCGGTTTAAACGGAGGCGAAATCGTGCGCACACCGTATGGGGCAGAGTGCCCGTTTTACTACGAGGATTACTATCGGGGGCGGCAGACGCAGGCCTGTCGGTTGATCGAGCGAACCCCCGGCGGAGGAGTCTGGAAGCCCTATCTTTGCGCTACGTGTCCGATCCCCGGGATCGTTCGCGCGAACGCCTGCCCCCATCTGGCCCTGGAGGCTCGGGTCGTGAAGACGTGGTGGGGCCTGCGGGAACAGGTGCGCGTCTATGCGGTTTGCACCCTCCGCTTGGTGGAAGTCCCGCGCCCAGAGATCGGCTGCGGAGAATGTCATCTCCATCGGTTGCCTCCCTCCGACCAAGAGGATGACGCCCGATGATCCGCGCAGTCCTTTTCGACCTGGACGGCACCTTGCTGGGCAATGATATGGATCGCTTCATGCCGGTCTATTTCGATCGGCTTCGGGGGTTCGTGGCGCCTCATCATCCACCGGAACCGTTCCTCTCCGCCCTCCTAAGTGCAGTGCGAGAGGCGATCCGCCGGCCGGATCCCCGACGCACGGTGTGGGAGCGTTTTGTGGAGGCGTTCGAGCAGGAGACGAAGCGGCCCATGGATTTCTGGATGCCGCTCTTCGATCGCTTTTATGCGGAGATCTTTCCCTCCCTGCGCGCCCTCACCGAGCCTCGGGTCGAAGCCCGGCTGCTGGTGGAGCGTGCGCGGGCGTGGGGCCTGCGCATCGCCATCGCGACGAACCCGGTCTTCCCGGAGATCGCAATCCGCCAGCGCCTGGAGTGGGCGGGCCTGGAGGATATCCCCTTTGACTGGATCACCACGATGGAGAACATGCGCTTTACAAAGCCATGGCCCGAATATTACCGGGAGGTGGCGGACCATCTGCAGGTCCCCCCGGAAGCATGCGGGATGATCGGCAATGATCGGAAGCAGGACATCGAGCCGGCCCAGCAGGTGGGGATGCAAACGTTCTGGGTCTGTGAGGGTGGGAATGGGATGTTCCGAAAGAACCAAGGGGATCTCCGCCAGGCCCTTCGATGGCTGGAGGATCTGAACTGAGCGCAGGGATTCCGGGCTAGGGTTGCCTTGAGCGGCCCTGCTCCGAAAATTTCCTACGTCCATGAAAGGCCAGGATTCGAGAGGCGGGGGGAGTTGTCTTCGGCACAGGGGGGCATGGGGATGCGTAGGCCGAGGGCAGTGATCGGGATGATCGGATTGGGACTGGCGATCGGCGTGGGGATGGGGTTCTTCTTCGGGCGTTACATCTGGCCGGTGCGTTATATCGATGTGGCACCCGCGGATCTCCACCCGGACTGGCAGGCCGAATACGTCCGGATGGTCGCGCTGGCCTACGCCCGGGATCGGGATCTCGCCCTCGCCCGGGCCCGCCTGGCCCTGCTGGGGGATCCCATCGAGGTTCTGAGGCGGCTGCCCGATCGATCGCCAGCGTCCTTTTCTCCGGAAGCCCGCTTGGCGGTGGCGGATCTGTTGCGCGCTCTGCGTTCTTTCCCCGCATCCGGATCGTCGGGAGGTCCCCCGTGAGAGGTCGTCTGGGGATCGCCTTCTTGGCCGGCCTGCTTCCGGGCCTCGTGGGCGGGCTTTACCTGGCTTGGGAGATTTTCCCGCCGCCGCCCGGATGGTCCTCCCCCGCCGAGCTGGCCGGCCCTTACCAGGAGCTCTGGATCGTCCTGGCTGCTCAGGCGGATGCCGTCGAGCGGGATCCTGGGGCGTTGCAGCGGCGGCTGGAGGCACTGGCCCTGCCCGATCTCCCGGATCGGGTGGCCGCCCTTGCCGAGCGGGGGCTTCTAGAGAACTGGCCTTCCGGGATCGTTCAGGACTTGGCCCACGTGGCCCAGCAGCTGGGTGCCCGCTCCCCCGCGCTGGTGGTGATCCTGGCCACGCCGGTCCCCACCCGCTTGCCGCCTTCGCCGACGCTGATTCCCACCCCGACGGCTTCCCCCACTCCGACGCCTTCTCCGACCGTGACCCTGACGCCTCCGCCATCGCCCACCCCGATCCCGACCCATGAGCCTTCCCCCACGCCCGTCCTGGCCGGGATCGAGGCCCCGACCTCTACACCCACGCCGTCAGTTCCGCAGGTGGTGGAACGGCAGCCATTGTGCGAGGCTTCGCCGCTTCTACGGATCCATGTCCTCGGCCCGGATGGAAAAGAGCGCTCCGGCGTGCGCGTGTGGGTGAGCGGGCCCCGAGGGACGGAAACGTTGCTGACGGGATTGAAGCCGGGAATGGGAGAGGGGTATGCGGATGCTCAGATGGAGCCTCAGCGGATTTATCGCTTCGGAATCGAAGGGCTGGAGCTCACACTGGAGGAGGTGGTCGCCCGTCCGTGCGAGCGTCCGGAGGGCCAAACCGGCTGGACCGGATGGGAGGTGTGGGTGCGCTTGCCGCGTTGAGATCT
>NZ_JANWXB010000215.1 GCF_025055495.1 Thermoflexus sp.
CTTTGGCCCCCCGCACCGCACCCGAAAACCCTCAAATGAAAAATGGACAAAGCACTTTGGCAATGAGTTGCGTTATAATGAAAGACACGTTCTAAGCATGATTCATCCACCATTCCGTCACTGCGGAGGAATGCTCCGTGCTGGCCGTTTACCTGAACCGGGAGCTGGAAATCCGACACAACTATCCGGTGCCGTCCCCCCCACCCGGAGAAGCCCGGATCCGGGTGAAGATCGCTGGGATCTGCAATACAGATTTGGAGTTAAGACGGGGCTATCTGGATTTCCGAGGCGTTCCCGGCCACGAGTTCGTGGGGGTCGTCGAAGAGGCCCCGGATCACCCGGAATGGATCGGCAAACGGGTGGTCGGCGAGATCAACGCCGCCTGTGGCATCTGTCCCACCTGTCGAGCCGGGCGGCCCACCCACTGCCCGAACCGGACGACCTTAGGGATCTCCGGTCGCGATGGCGCATTCGCGGAATACCTCCTCCTGCCGGTGGTCAATCTCCACGAGGTCCCCCCAGAGGTCCCGGACGAGGCCGCTGTGTTCGTGGAGCCCCTGGCCGCCGCCCTGGAGATCCCTCAACAGATCCACATCCATCCCACCGATCGAGTGGTGGTGCTGGGCGATGGCAAGCTCGGCCAGCTGGTGGCCCAGGTCCTACAACTCACCGGGTGCGATCTCCTGGTTATCGGGCGGAACCGGAACAAGTTGGATCTCCTGGCCCGACGGGGAATTCCCACCATGCTGGTGGATGAGGCGGGTGCGCTCTCCGCCGACGTGGTAGTGGAATGCACGGGCTCTCCAGAAGGGTTTCACCTGGCCCGCCGGTGGGTACGCCCGCGGGGGACGCTCGTTCTGAAGAGCACCTATCACGGCACGGTGGAGGCGAACCTGACGATGATCGCCGTGGATGAAGTGGCGGTGATCGGCTCCCGCTGTGGGCCGTTCCCGCCCGCCCTCCGGCTCCTCCAGCAGGGGCTTGTGGATGTGCTGTCCTTGATCCATGCTCGCTATCCGCTGCGGGAGGCCGCTCAGGCCTTCGACCACGCCGCCCGCAAGGGTGTGTTGAAAGTCCTGCTGGATGTTTCCCCATGATCGCCCCAGCGCATTGGGAGGCTGTCCAGAAAGGCCCAGTGATCTTTTATCACTTCCAGGATCCTCCGTGGAGCGACATCCCTCATGGCTTCCTCACCCGGAAGGGCGGGGTGAGCGCTCCGCCTTTCGCGGCTCTGAACCTGAGCCATTCCGTCGGCGATGACCCGGCCGCGGTGGCCGAGAACCTGCGCCGGGCCTTCACGGCGATCGGATTAGGAGCGGAGGAGATCGTTACGGCCTGGCTGATCCACGGGAATCGAGTGGCCCTGGTGGACGCACATCACCGGGGTCAGATCCTGGAAGGCACCGATGGGCTGATCACGGCGGAACGGGGACTGGCGCTCCTCATGCGGTTCGCGGATTGCATTCCAGTCCTGCTGGCGGATCCCGCGCTCCCGGCCGTCGGCATTCTGCACGTGGGCTGGCGTGGGCTGGCAGCGGGGATCCTGGAAGCCGCTCTGGAAACCTTCGAGCGCGGTTTAGGATGTCGTCCCTCCGCCCTCCACGCGGCCCTTGGCCCCGGGATCGGAGGGTGCTGCTATGCGGTGGGCCTGGAGGTCATCGAAACCCTCAGACCCCGTATCGGGAAAGCCCTTCCGCTGCGCCGAATCAACGGCGCCTGGCATCTGGACCTACCCGAGGCTGTGGGCCTGCATCTGCGCCATTTAGGTGTCCCTTCAGTGATCACCGCCGGGGTGTGCACCGCCTGCCATCTCGAGGACTGGTATTCCCATCGAGCGGAACATGGAAGGACCGGACGCTTTGGGACCTGGATCCGAAATCCGTGAAGGAGTTTCCCCGCAGGCCGCTGGTGGGCGCATTGCGAAACCGCGGCGCCGGCGGTTCCGGCCGGGAACGGAGGCGAGCCCGTTTCATCAATTCATGGTGATCTTGAATCGCCTGGAACGCCTTCCATGGGCCTTCCTGGGCTCGTGGGCGCTCGCCCTGGGGATGATCA
Organism: Thermoflexus sp.; assembly: GCF_025055495.1. Lineage (GTDB taxonomy): Bacteria > Chloroflexota > Anaerolineae > Thermoflexales > Thermoflexaceae > Thermoflexus. Next base: position 2,056 of record NZ_JANWXB010000215.1, read on the forward strand.
CCGGGATAGCCTGGTGGGAAGCTTCCGGATCCATGGAGATCGGCATCGGTGCCACGGGAGCATTCCTGGCTTTCGCGGGGGGCGATGCGCTGATGCTGATTATGCTCCCCCGCCTGGGCTACTCCTTCGGCCCGCCCAAGCCGCCCTTCGTCGCCTTCACCCTCTTCCGCCTGTTCCTGAGCCTGGGGCTGCTCCCCATACAACCGCTTTCCTACGCCATCGGGCTGGCATTGATCGGACAACTGGCTTTCACAGGGAACCTCCTCAGCGCGCTCTACCGGGAGCCCTTCCGGCTGACCCTGACCGAACTGGTGATCGCCTCGCCGAAGCTGCGCGGAATGCCTCCCCTTCGGATCCTGCATCTCACGGATCTCCACCTGGAGCGTTTGACCCGCCGGGAGCAACAGGTCCTGCGATGGGTTGAGGAGCTCGATCCGGATTTGATCGTCTTCACCGGTGATCTCCTCAACCTGAGCTATGTGCGCGATCCGCAGGCCCAGGCCCAATGCAGCCATTTCCTGGAAGCGTTGCGCGCCCCGCTGGGAATTTATCTCGTCACCGGGACACCTCTGGTGGATCCGCCGGAGGTCGTGCGGCGGATCCTGTTTGGCTTCACCCACGTCACGTGGCTGGACAACCAGGTGGCCCGCTTCGGTCAACTGGGCCATCGGGGGCCTTCGATCTATCTGCTCGGCCTGACCTGCACCCACGATCCCGACCATGATGGCGAGCGGCTAAGGGAGCTGATACGCCAGGTCCCGCCTCAGGCGCTGACCATCCTGCTCTATCACTCACCGGATCTCTTCCCGGAGGCCAGCGCGCTGGGGATCGATCTCTATCTGTGCGGCCATACCCACGGCGGGCAAATCCGTCTTCCGCTGATCGGCGCGCTGATCACCGCATCGATTTACGGGAAGCGCTACGAGATGGGGCTGTATCGACGAGGCTCGACTACGATGTATGTCAGCCGGGGATTGGGGATGGAGGGCCTGGGGATGCCGCGGATGCGATTGATGTGCCCTCCGGAGATCGTCCTGATCCACCTGCAGAGCGACGAGGAAGAAGCCTGATCCTCCGAACCCGGGGCCTTCACGGGTAGCTGAGGCCGCCGTTGGCGGCCCTGGCGGCTCCCCTGAACTCCCTTATCTCGAGCCCATCACTGATGGGGCCCGCTCAATACTTGTGCTCAGCAAGTCCCTCTCCACGAGGAGGAGAGGTTGTTCAGCATCGTAAGGTATGCGAGGCCGTCTTCGGCGGCCTCGCATACCTTACATAACATAAACAAAGCAAGTCAGCACAGCTCGATGGGATGGCTCAGCCATGCGACGCCGCTTCGAAACCGTGATCTCGCTCTTCCTCGCGCTGGCGGTGGTCGGGGTCGGATGCGGGATCTGCCTGCTGGGAGCCCTGGCCGCGCGTGGGGATCTTTCATGGGCCGTTGGGGGCGCCCAGTATCGCCTGTGGCTGATTCGAGAGCGGGAGGGCTCCGGCCTGGCCCTCTCGCAAACTACAGCTTACCGGAACCCGGAAGGCCTTTTCTGTCAGCGCACCCATGTCTGGTTCTGGCTCTGGGCACCTCGTATGAACCTGCAGCAGGTGGATTACGAAGAGTGCTCACCTTCTAAGCAGGGGGAAGAGCCACAGACCGAAAGAATCTCATGGGGAGACATGTCCACATCCCCTCCCCGAACGAGGGCAATTCCGTAGGGGCAGGCCCCCGTGCCGGCCCACCAGGCCCCTGCATCCGTTTCGTTTGTAGGGTCAACCACGGGGGTTGCCCCTACACAAAACGATACGGCGCACCGCCTGTTTCGTAGGGGCACGGCCCCGTGCCGGCCCGTGGGGGTAGGGGCAGCCACAGGGGGCTGCCCCTACAAACGATATGGCGCATCGCGCCTTTCGTGGAGGGCAGGCTCTCGTGCCCTGCCCCCATCGGGGCCACCATGGCGGGTTGCCCATAATCGGGCATCCACAGGGGGCTGCCCCTACAAACGATATGGCGCATCGCGCCTTTCGTGGAGGGCAGGCTCTCGTGCCCTGCCCCCATCCAGGGCCACCATGGCGGGTTGCCCATAATCGGGCATCCACAGGGGGCTGCCCCTACATAAAACTACGACATAGGTGCAACACCACCGAACCCCTGATGACGCGCAATTCCCCCCTTGCCCTCTTCATGGCCCCCGGTGTAAGATGAACGGTGCACTTCGTCATGGGTTCGGAGGACTTATGGATTTTGAGCGTTTCCTTCGCCTCCTCGGCATGCTGGTGCTGGGGATCGCTGGATGGCGGCTGGGAATGGATGCCGCCCGGCTGGGGTTGGACTCACGCCCGGCCTGGCAATTCGCCCTGGCCTTCAGTCTGGTCGGTGCCATCCTTGGCCTCATTCTTACGCCGTGGCTGACGATCCGTCCGGCCGCCATGATCCGCCAGCTCATCCGGCCGATCCCATTACAACAGCTCATCGCCGGCACGATCGGGTTGATCCTCGGGTTGATCATGGCCGGGCTGGTCTCCTATCCGCTCTCCCTCCTGCCCGACCCTTTGGGCCGGGTGATGCCCTCCTTAGGAGCGGTGTTCTTCGGTTATCTGGGTCTGACAGTAGCCGGCACTCGCTATAAAGACCTGCTGGCCATGCTCCCCCGTCACCTGCGGGAGGGACGGGATAGCGAACATCTGATCCTGCTGGATACCAGCGTGATCATCGATGGCCGGATCGCCGATGTCGCGCGCACCGGGTTCCTCCAGGCCACGCTCCTGGTGCCCCGCTTTGTTCTGAACGAGCTCCAGCACATCGCCGACTCCCAGGATCCTCTGCGGCGCAACCGGGGCCGCCGCGGCCTGGAGATCCTCAATCGGATGCAAAAAGAGGGCCATGTGCCCATTCGCATCGCGGATATGGATGTGGAGGGGCGGGAGGTGGATGAAAAACTGATCGCCCTGGCCCGCCGCCTGCGCTGCCCGATTATGACCAACGACTATAACCTGAACCGGGTGGCCGAACTCCAGAACATCCGCGTCCTTAACATCAACGAACTGGCCAGCGCGGTGCGAACGGTTCTGCTGCCCGGGGAAACGTTCACGCTCTCGATCATCCAGGAAGGGAAGGAGCCCGGACAGGGAGTAGGTTACCTGGAGGATGGGACCATGGTGGTGGTGGAAGAGGGGCGCCGCTACATCGGGCGGGAGATCCCGGTGGTGGTGACCAAAGTGCTCCAGACCGCTGCCGGGCGGATGATCTTCGCCCGACCCGAGGAGCCGACCCGGGGAGACTCCTCATAGGATGCGCCTCTCTGGCGACTTGCCCCGCCCGAAACCTCTCTGGAGGCACGGAACCTATGAGCCTTGTGGTGTATAACTTCCTGACCCGCCAGAAAGAGCCCTTTGTCCCGCTGCAGGAAGGCCGGGTCCATATGTATGTCTGCGGGCCAACCGTCTATGATCATGCCCACCTCGGCCACGCCAAGCTCTACGTCTCCATGGATGTGATCGTTCGCTACCTCCGATATCGTGGCTACAAGGTCCGCTACGTCCAGAACATCACCGACGTGGGGCACCTGCTGGATACCGGGGAGGACCGTATCCTCAAAGGGGCGGCCCGGGAACGCCTGGAGCCGATGGAGCTGGTGGAGAAATACATGCGCAGTTACTTTGAGGATATGGATGCGCTGGGGGTTGTGCGACCGGATATCTCTCCCCGGGCCTCCTGCCATATCCCAGAGATGATCGAGATGATCAAGGTCCTGATCGAAAAAGGCCATGCCTATGAAGTGAACGGCTCCGTTTATTTCTCGGTGGAATCCTGGCCGGAATATGGGAAGCTCTCCGGCCGCCGTCTGGAGGAACAGGAGGAGGGCGCCCGGATCCCGGTGCGAGAGGAGAAGCGACATCCCGCCGACTTCGCCCTGTGGAAGCGGGCGGAGCCGGAGCACATCCTGCGCTGGCCCAGCCCATGGGGCTGGGGCTATCCCGGCTGGCATATCGAATGCTCCGTGATGGCTACTAAATACCTGGGGCAACCGTTTGACATCCATGGCGGAGGCATCGATAACCTCTTCCCCCATAACGAAAGCGAGATCGCCCAGGCGGAGGCAGCCCGCGGGACACCCTTCGCCCGCTACTGGTTGCTCACCGGATCCCTTACGGTGAACGGGGTAAAGATGAGCAAAAGCCTGGGGAACGTGGTGCGCATCAAGGATGCGCTTCAGGAATACCGACCCCAAGCCATCCGCCTGTTCATCCTGTCCAGCCATTATCGCTCCCCCATCGACTACAGCGAAGAGGCCATGGCGGCGGCGGAAAAAGGCCTGGATCGCCTTTGGAACACTGTGATCGAGGTCCGGGAGCGGCTTGCCCGGGGAGACGCCCCCGAGGCGGCGGAACCGGAAGGTTTTATGGAGGAGATCCAGAGGACCCGGCGTGCGTTCCTGGAAGCGATGGATGACGACTTCGGGACACCGGAGGCCCTTTCCGTGCTCTTTGAGTTCTCCAAAGCCGTCAACAGTCTGCTCTTCGGCGGGGCGATCGTAGGGCGTCCCATCCTGGAGGCCATCGACGCCATCTATCGGGAGTTCGGCGGCCATGTCCTGGGGGTGATCCCGGACGTCATCCGGCCGGACATCCCATCGGATCTCGTGGCTGGGCTGGTGCAATTGCTCATCGAGATCCGAGCGGAAGCCCGCCGCCAACGCGACTTCGCCCGCGCCGATCAGATCCGCGATCGCCTCCGGGCCTTGGGGATCCTCCTGGAAGATCGACCGGATGGCACCGTATGGCGCATGGGACGTTCGTAAGCAACCCAACCGGATCGGCGAGCGGCGCTCCAGCGTCGCCCCAGGCGTCGCCAGAGAGACTCAGGATCAGGAGAGATGTCTTCCGCGTCTCTCCTATCCCAAACCGGTCGTGTAGGCTTGAGTATGTGCAGGCGGTGTGGGGTGGGCGAGGCGGCTTTCGGCAACCTCGCCCGCCCACACCATCGAGGGAATGCCGGGGATAGCGGTCATCGTCCCAGGGCCCCATCCGGGGGGAAAGAGTGGGATCTCTCCTTCATCGCCTGCGAGGTCGCGGGAGAATCCCCTGCGCCCAATACCACTCCAGGGTCTGTCTCACCCCTTCCTCAAAAGGCGTCGGCTCGAACCCCAGTTCCTGCTTCGCCTTCTCTGAGGAAACCTTCCAGTCGTAAAAAACATAAGAAGCCAGAGCCAGTGGATAATAGGGCTCCCGACCGGTTAGATCCGCCAGCTTCGTCCAGGCCCACGCCATGGCGAGCATCGGGAACGCCGGGACATTGATCCGCCATGCCGAAGTTCCCGCGATCCGGGCGACGATCTCATAGATCTCCGCATGCCGCCGGCTGCGATCCGCCACATTGTAGACCTCTCCGACCCGCCCTCGGCTTAGCGCTGCCTCGATGACCCGGCAGAGATCCGGGACGAAGATCGGGAACGTATAGCGCCGGCCACCATGCACCTGAAGGCGCAATCCTCTCAGGAAATCCTCAAAGAAAAGCCGGTTAAAGGCGTAACGTCCCCACGGGCCGTAAAACGCCCCGGGGCGCAAGATGACGGCCGGAAGTCCCTTACAGGCGGCCTCCTGGACGATCCGCTCTCCCTCCAGCTTCGTCCGCTGATATTCATCCACCGGCTGGCACGGATAAGCCTCATCGATCACGGTCCCCGGGCGCGGCCGACCGATCACGACTACCGTTGAGATGTGCACGAACCGCTGAACCCCAGCCCGTTCCGCCGCCCGGACCACATTCCGGGTTCCTTCCACGTTCACCTGCCAGTAACGATCCCGAGGTCCCCAGAACCGAAAGTAGGCGGCGGCATGGATCACCGCCTCGCATCCGGCAACGGCTGCCTGAACCGAGATGGGATCCTGCACATCTCCGAAGGCGATCTCCAGCCCCTGCTCGGCCAGGAACCTCCAATCCGAGGACGGTCGAACCAGGGCGCGCACGGAATGCCCCTGGCCCACCAGATAAGGACAAAGGTTGCGGCCCAAAAAGCCGGTGGCACCGGTCACCAGCACCCGCATCGTTCCCATCCGCTCCCACGGGAGGATTCCTCGAAGGACCCGCCTTCCGACACGCTGAAAACAGCGGACTACAGGGCCCGTTCCCGAAAGCCCGAGGTGAGGGAGGAAGGACAGGCCCCCAGCGTTCGGGAACGATGAGAGGCCCGTCCCTTCAGCTCGTTGTTCGGTGGAGGGAGGACCGGCCTTCCTCCAGGATGAATGCCAGTCCCGTCCGTTGGAGGGTTTCCGGCGTAGGCAGACCGGTTGTGAGGTCCCATCCCCGGACCTCGTAATATTCCCGCAGCATGGCCTCCAGATCGGGAACGAAGCCGGCAGCTCCTCCGTCCGCCAGAGGCTCCAACAGCCGCCTGGGCAGCCGGTCATCGGCCCGCGCAGCGCCAAGACGGCTGTTGATCATCCGCTTCAATTGCCAGCCCCGTTCTCCCACCTGCAGCAACGTCGCCAAATCCCAATCCCATCCCATCGCGGCGTTGAGCAGAGCGAGGGCTGTGCTGGGGGGGACATTCGCGAAATAACACAACACCAAACTGTTGCAGGCCGTGCGCCAGTCCTGATGGATAGCCACATACCGGGCCTTGCCCTCGCTCTGATGCCGATCAAGATAAGGAATGCCCAGCTCCTCATTCGACTGGCCTAATTCCACCATGAAGAAATCGCTCTGGTTGTGACAGGCCCCGCGGGGGGAAGTAGCGTAGCTCAACGCCATCCCGGCAACCCCGCGGGGATCGTGATAGGGGACCTCCAGCCCTTTCACCTCGACGGCCAGGTCCTCCGCCCCGAATGCCCGTCCCAATCCCCGCGCCCCCTGCGCCAGGAGCGCGCCGAATCCTTCCCGCCGAGCGGTTTGAGCGATCAGGGTTTCTACAGGTCGAACATCGCCCCACCGCAGGATCAGGCCGCCGGTCTCCCGCTCCGTGATCTGACCACGCTCAAACAGCAGATACGCTAAGCCCAGCACATTTCCCATGCTGATCGAGTCCAGGCCATAGCGATCGCAGAGATCCCCCAGATGCGTGATCGCCTGGAGATCATCGTTGAGAAGATTTGGACCGAAGGCGGCGATGGTTTCATATTCCGGGCCCTTCGCCTTCGTCCGGGCGTAGGGGCCTTCAGGGATGGTCACGACGCGGCCGCAGGCGATCACACAGGCATGGCAGGCCGAAACCCCGGAAAGGATCGTTTCGGCCATCGCCGCCCCGCTGACCTTGGATGCGCCTTCCCAGGCACCCTGTCCGTAATACCGTTTGGGCATGCTCCCCAGCAACTCAAAATACTCGGCCGCGCCGGCCGTCCCGGTCTCCCGGAACACCCGGGTCAGATTGTCCTCCCGCAACGCCCGGTTCACCTGGGCTCGCAAGGTCTGAAAGGCCTCGGGGCGGGCCAGGGGGATCGGTTGCATCCCTCGCACGGCGATCGCTTTCAGGTTCTTGGAGCCCATCACCGCCCCCATCCCGGTGCGGCCAGCCACCCGCCCGTGATCGCACAGGATCAGGGCGAAGGGCACCTGGTTCTCGCCCGCGAGGCCGATCGCCGCCACCCGAGCCAGAGGATCCCGAACTTCCTCCCGCACGATCGCCTGCACGGCATAGGGATCCCGGCCCCACAGATGGGACGCCGAGCGGATCTCGGCCCCTTCGGAATGAACCCACAGGTAAACTGGCTCCGGGGCGCGCCCCTCGACCAGCAGGGCATCGTAGCCGGCGAACCGCAGCTCTGGCCCCCAGAACCCGCCGCAGTTGGATTCGCCCCACAGGCCGGTGGCCGGGGAACGGGCGCACACTGTGAACCGCCCCACCGCAGGCCCCGCCGTCCCAGTCAGGGGCCCCGCGATGAACAGCAGTGGATTCCCCGGGCCCAGGGGATCGACCTCCGGCCGCAGACGCTCCCACAATAGGCGAGCGGCCAGGGCGCTCCCTCCAATGAACTGCTCCACCCAGGAAGCCGGGATCTCCTCCCGCGCGATGTGGCCGGTGGAAAGATTCACCCGCAGCAGGCGCCCGAATCGTTCCATTCCATTTCCCCCTTCACGTGGAGGCTTACGGACGCATCACCTCTTCCTGTCCCTCCCCGCAACCCTGAGGGCTGAAAAGGAGAGAAGAGGTAAGAGAGGCATCGCCAGTGTCCTTGATGAGGAGGCGTCATGTTCGCCGAACGGAATCCCCCGCATGGGCCTGCAACGGCGGGATGTCCGGATATCGGATGTGGCACCGCCCATCCGTGTATTTGCGCGCCCCTCGCGGACGGCTTCCTGATCCCCTTTCAATCCGGAGAATCCGCCTCTGGGTCCGTGTGAATCGGGATGGGATGAGGAGTCCGCCAGACCCGCCACAGACCCCGGAGATCTTCAATCGCCGTGCGGAGGATCTTCACGCGGGTGTCTGGATCCTCCCGCCAGATCACCGGAACTTCCCAGACCGTGTATCCCCGCTGTTCCGCCCGCAATAGCAACTCCGTGTCGAAGAACCATGACTGGTTGGCCACAAGGGGGATCAGCTCGCGGGCCGCCTGGCGGGTGATCGCCTTAAATCCGCACTGGGCATCCTGGAAACGACGGCGAGGGAAAAACAGCCAGATGATGAAGTTATAGATGCGGGAAATCAGCTCGCGCTTAAGCGAACGCGCGATCCGGGATTGAGGATGCAACCGGTTGCCGGTGGCGATGTGGTAGCGTCCTTCGACCAGGGGCTGGATCAGCGGCATGAAGGCGCTGAGGTCGGTGGAGAGATCGACATCCATGTAGGCCATCACATCCGCATCGCTCTCCAGCCAGGCCTTACGCAGCGCCCGTCCTCGCCCTTTGCGGTTTAACCGGAGGTAGCATACCTCTTCGGGCCACTGCTCGGCCAGCCGCCGCCCAATCTCCGGCGTGCGGTCCACGGAGGCGTTATCCGCGATCACAATCCGCCAGCGATAGGGACAGTTCTCCCGGAGAAAAGCGCGCAACTTTCGGACGCCAGGCTCCAGGTCCCGTTCCTCGTTATACACGGGGATCACCACATCCACCCGCACCGTTGGATTCATTCGACGAAGGCCTCCTTCAAGGCTTTTGCAGACTTAGATCTTCCGGAGCCGGTGAGGCCAACCAGAAGCAGCCCTACCAGCCCTCCATTCTCTATTCCCCAGATTGGTTTTTTATCTCCTTGCGATCCTCCGTGATCATTCGTCGAGCATCTCCCAGGGAGCCGGGCGGGGAGCGCCGCCCAGGGAGTCCATAATGATCGAAGCGAACTCCGGATAGAGGGCGGCGAACGCCCGCAGCAACCCGAAGCATCCCGTCAGCATCATATCCCCGTAGGGGACCGCAAAATAAAGCGGGTGGCGGGACTCCCGCAACAGCCCCCGGCGGGGCCCGACGACAGCCACCCCTTCCGGCCTTATCGGCGTTGTCTCGAACATCAGCGCCCCATGCCCCATATCTCCAAATACTTCCTCGAAGTCCAGCGCGCCCTCCGCCAGCTGATGGAGCAGACGATCCAGCTTTTCTCCGTTCAGAAGGCCCGTGTGGTGCTCAAAAAGCCCCTCCACTTCCCCGTCCCGCAGGCGAAAGGCGAGGGTATGGAAGTTCCCCACGTTGACGACCAGACATTGCCGCCAAGCAGCCACCCGGGGATCCAGGGTGGCCCCCAGGACTGCCGCTGGGGCTGTATCCATCCCCACCACCGGCCCCTCAAAAACTTCCCGGATCGTGCGCACAACCGCCTGCAAGCGGGTCAGGGCAGGCGGGATTTCCTCCCCTCGATGGGCGAAGACCGTCAGATCCCGTCGCTCCGAAAGCTGTCGGGTGAGATAATCGAACCGGAATTTCCGATCGGAATATCCGGGCGGAGCAGCGCCGTGATCGAAGACGGCCACGGCAATCCCATCCAGCCGGAGAGGGATATCGAAGGCGGCAAAGGCCTGTCGCAGCGCATCCCAATCGAAATCCCGCAACACCAGGCGGACCGCCCGCTCATCCATGCGGGCGGCCTCGTCCTCGCTGAGGATCTGCACCCCCATGGCCTGCACGGCGTCCAGATCATCGTTAAAGGTGCGTGCCGCCTCAGGGGTGGCATACACTGGAAGACCCATCCGGAGGTGATCCTCCGCCGCCCAGTGGCATGGGCCTCCCCCCATCGTGACACCGGTGAGGAGAATCGGCCGCCGCTCCCGGGTCGCCTGGCGGATCGCCTGGGCAACCCGGATCGTGGGCGAGGGCAGGATCAGCTGATAGGCGTTCTCCAGCTCCCTCCGGCTATCATACAGCAAGATATCCTGGGTTCCGGTCCCAATATCCACACAGAGGATCTTCAAGAGGCACCTCCCTGGTTCGTTCGGAAGGGATGTCCGAGGGGCGAAGCATGCCTTGTCCTTCCAGATCGCTATCCCCACGGACGAGAGATCGTCCCGATCGGGCGCTCCAGCCCGGCCTGCAACGCAGCGACGGCTTCCTCCGGCGTCTCCACCAGCCGCAGAAGGGCTGCATCCTCCTCCCGGATGTAAAACGGGTCTATGTATGCTTCTAACAAGCGTCGCCATCGGGAGCCTAAGAGCAGGAGCGGCCTCGTGGGGATCTCACCGGTCTGCAGGAAGCTCCAGGCCAGCGCCATCTCGCTCAGGGTGCCGATGCCTCCGGGAAGGGCTATCCACGCGTCGCCAGCAGTGACCAGATAATGAAGGCGCTGAAAGAGGGTGGGGAACTTGATCTCCACATCGAGGTAAGGATTCGCCTTTAACCCCCATCGATCGAACAGATCCACCGTCACCCCGATGGTGAATCCCCCCGCCTCCTTTGCGCCGCGGCTCACCGCCTCCATCGTCCCACGATACCCGCCGCTGATCACGGCGAAACCGGCCTGGGCCAGCCGACGGCCCAGCTCGAGGGCAATTTGATAGTCCGGGGATTCCGGCGGCGAGGCGCTGCTGCCGAATACCGAGATCGTCCGCGGTCGCATTTGCAACACCCCTTTCTCTCGCCTCACCAAGGCGCTTTGAGTCTCGGGGAGGAGAGAGAAAAAGATCTTTTGGGACTGGGGCATTACCCAAGGCGGCGCCCCAGTCCCCGACTTCCAGGAGAGCTTACAGGGTGAGGCGATCTCAATGAGTCCGGCAGGCTTCGAACGGCGTAACGCCGGCCTAAAACGCCCCAATACCCCGATAACGAAAGCGCTCAATGAGAAGAATACCGAGGAAAGTGAGGAGGAGCAACAGCGTGCTCATGGCCATCGCCTGGCCCAGGTTCAGCTCACCCGGCTGGCTCAGAAAGCGGGCAATGGCCAGCGGCATCGTGGTCATCGTCGGCCGCGCGATCAGGGCGGTGGCGCCGAACTCCCCCAGGGAGACGCAGAAAGCGAAGACCGCAGCGGTCAGCAACGCGCGTCCTAGCAGCGGCGCCTCCACGTGCCACCAGACCCGCCAGGGGGAGGCTCCCAGAGTCAACGCCGCCTCCCGCCAGCGAGGGTTCATCCCTTCCATCGCCGGCAGGAGGATGCGCACCACGAAGGGATAGGCGATCAGCGTGTGCGCGATCACCACCAGGAGCGGCGAGGTGCGCAGGGCCATCATGGCGTCCACCAACCCCGGCCACACCTGCAGGAAGGCCGGAGGGCGGCTGAACCCCACCAGAAACCCGAACCCCAGGGTGACCGCCGAGGTTGAGAGCGGAAGCATCAATAGAGGGTCCAGCCACCGGCGACGACGGCGGCCCGCCAACCCGTAGGCGACCACTCCTCCAAGCAGAAGCGAAAGCAGCATGACCGCAACGGCGAAGACCAGCGAGTTACGCACTGCCTCGATGGGTGGGATATACGTGATCGCCCCACGCCGGTTGATCCACAGCTCCCGATAATAGCCGAGGGTGATCCATCCAGTGTAAACCGCCGCTTCCCCCGGCTTCTGGAGGGTCATCGGGGTGAACGAGCGGAAGACCAGCGCCAGCAGCGGCAGCCCGATCCACACGAACAGCACCATCAACCCCAAACCGATCCCTATGCGCTCCCACCACGTGCGCGGCGGACGAGCGGTAGAGGCCGCCGGTCGCCATTCCAGAGGGAAAACGAGCCGGGCCTGAAGGCGCGTATAAACCGCCAAAATCCCAAAGGTCAGCCCCAGCTGAGCCAAGGCCAGCGTGGCGGCAGCAGGAAGGTTGAAGAGGCCAACGGCCTGCCGGTAGATTTCCACTTCCAGAGTGGCGTATTGGGGACCGCCCAGCAACAGCACCACGCCGAAGCTGGTGAAATTGAAGAGGAACACCAGTGAGATCGCCGCCAGGATCGCCGGCATCAGCAGGGGGATCGTCACCCGCCGCATGGTTTCCCAGCGGTTCGCCCCTAAGGTGCGCGCGGCCATCTCCAGCGTCGGATCCAGATGGGCCCAGGCGTTCCCCACGATGCGCAGCACCAGGGTGAGGTTATAGAACACATGAGCCACCACGATGGCGGTCAGGGTGTTCAAGAAGGAAATCGGGGGCTCCGGGAGGCCCAGCAGGGCCATACAGGCTTGATTGATCCAGCCCCGGGGGCCCAGGAGCGCGGTGAAGGCGGCCGCCACCACCACGGTCGGCAGGACGAAGGGCACGGTCGCCATCGCCTGCCACCATCCCCGGCCCGGAAAGGGATAGCGCGCGAAGAGGCCTGCCAGGGGCAGACCCAGGGCGAGGGTCACCCCGGTGGAAAGCGCCGCCTGGCCCACCGTGAACCCCAGCACCCTCCAGAACGCCGTCCCCTGAAGCGTCCGAAGGATGATCTCCCAGCGAATCATCCCCTCGGGAGCCAGGCTGAGGCGCAGGATCGAGAACAAAGGATAGAGATAGAATACGGCAAAAAATAACAGCGGGGGAATAAGCAAAAGATCCCGACGAGACATAAAGATCTTTCCATACTTCCTCAGTTTATAGATTCAGCAACGGATGGCGCTTACTATGGCGGATCGCGCTTCCTATTATCGCAGATATTCACAGGCGGGCGAGGCCGTCTGCACAACGAACCCATCCCCGGAGATCGATCGACGCGCCTCACCACCGCCATCCGAATATTGTTCGATCATACCGGATCGCGTCGTTTCGCACCGCCTCCGCGACCAGTTCACCAATGGCGCTGGAGAACTTGAACCCATGCCCGGAGCATGGGCTGACCACCAACACCTGAGGATGCTCCGGGTGGCGGTCCAGGAGGAAATGACCATCCGGGGCGTTGGTATATAGACATACCTCCGCCCGCATGAATGGACCATCTAATCCGGGCAGGAAGCGCTGTAATAACCCGCGCATGGCCTCGACTTCCTCCTCTCCCACAACCCGCTGCACGGTCTCTGGAGCGCAGCGCGTGCCGCCATGATGGCGAGCCACCTTCACGCCCTTCCCCAGTTCCGGGAAACCATAGAAGAAATCCCCAGGCGCGAACTCCACGATGTAGATGGGGCATCGATCGGGCGTGAAATGCTCCGCATCCCGGGCCGGACAAAACCAGAACATCACCTGGCGTTCCACCCATAGGGGGGCCGCAGGCAGCCAGGTCGGCAACCACGCCCCGAGGCACCACACCATCCGATCTGCGGAATAGCGCCCGCGATCCGTAACGACCTCCACCCCATCCCCATCGGCTCGCCATTCCCGCACCGGCTCCTCGAAATGCAAGGCCGCGCCATATCGCCCCGCCATCCGCAGATGGGCCGCCACACAAGCTTCCGGCCGAAGGACGCCCGCTCGCGGCTCATACACGGCGATGAACGTCTCCGGCGGATGTAGCGCCGGGAACCGCTTTCTCACCTCGGACGCAGTCAGGACCTCGTGGGCCAGGCTGTGGATCTGAGCGCTGCGCAAGGCGCCGGCGATCATCTCGCTCTCCGGCGCGCCCAGTAATACTCCTCCTGTGATCCGCAACAACGATTCCCCAGAAAGGATCTCCATCTCCTGCCACAGTTCATAGGCGCGCTGGACCAGCGGGACGTATGCAGGATGCTCAAAGTAGGCCTCCCGAATGATCCGGGACTCCCCATGGGAGGATCCGAAAGGATGCGGGGGCGTGAACCGATCCAGGCCAAGGACCCGAACGCCCCGACGGGCCAGATGGAAGGCCACCGCGCTCCCCATCGCGCCCAGCCCCACCACGATTACGGAAAGTGTCATCTCTCAGCATCCTTTCCCCAGACACGGATAGACGGAATGATAGCGACTTGCGTCGCCAGAAGCAACCTGCGCCCCCCCACGACCCCTCGGGCCATCGGGGGAGTGAAGCGCCCCGTTGGTTCGGTAGACCCTGATGGCGTCGCTACCATTTGGGCCTGCGACAGAGCCGATCTACCACCCCATAGTGCCAGTGGTAGTGGTATAGGATGAACTCAGCGATCGCGCTTTGACCAGTTATGAATCGGGGATGGAGAGAACCGAAGCCGGGCCGAAGGCCGAGGGCTCCGCCCTCGGCCCCCCAAATCCAGGACGAACGAAGCCATAGATGGGGGGTGGGGCATGTTTCGGAATGCATACGCTGGCTGGGCCGGAAGCAGCTGAGGTTAGGAGTGGTGGAACGGGCGGCGAACATCCGCCCCACCACTTTGCGTTATGATAGATTGTAGAGGCAAAGCAACGCTGGGCTCCAGCATAATCCGAAAGGGGGCACAGTGAAGCGAGCGCATATCCTCCAAGAGCTGCGGGAGATCTTCGGACCCCACGGGGTGCTCTGGGAAGATTACCACCTCCTCCTTTACGAATACGATGCCTCCATCGATAAGGGACGCCCTGATTTCGTGGTCTTCCCCACTTCTACGGAACAGGTGGCGGCGGCTGTCCGGATCGCAAATCGCTACGGGCTGCCCATTGTGGTGCGGGGCGCGGGGACCGGGTTGAGCGGGGGTGCGGTAGCCGACCAGGGAGGTTTGATGATCGTCACCACACGGATGCGGCGCATTTTGCAGATCGATGCGGCGAACCTGCGGGCTGTGGTGCAGCCTGGTGTGGTGAACATCGCCATCTCCCAGGCCGCTTCCGCCCATGGCTTGTATTTCGCGCCGGATCCCTCCAGCCAGAAAGCGTGCACGATCGGCGGCAACATTGCCGCGAACTCTGGAGGGCCCCACTGCCTGGCTTATGGGGTGACCACCAACCACGTCCTCGGCCTGGAGGTCGTGCTGCCCGACGGCGAGGTCATCGAGGTCGGCGGCGCCGCCTGCGATTGGCCGGGCTACGACCTCACCGGGCTGATGGTGGGTTCAGAAGGCACCCTGGGGATCATCACGAAGGCGATCCTTCGCCTGATGCCCACACCGGAGGCGGTGGTGACCCTGCTGGCGGTCTTCGACACCGTGGACCAGGCCAGCGAGGCGGTCTCAGCGATCATCGCCGATGGCACCATCCCGGGGGCCATTGAGATGATGGACCATACCGCCATCCAGGCGGTGGAAAGCGCCAAGCGCTGCGGCTACCCGATGGACGCGGGGGCGGTGTTGCTGATCGATGTCGAGGGGCTGCCAGAGGGCTTAGAGGACCTCGCTCGTCATATCGCCCGCATCTGCGAGCACTTCGACGCCCGGGAGGTCCGGATCGCGACGGACCCGGCCGAGCGGGAACGCCTGTGGTCCGGCCGCAAGGGGGCCTTCGGGGCGATGGGGCGTCTCGCCCCCAGCTATCTGGTCCAGGATGGGGTGGTGCCGCGGGATCAGCTGCCGCGGGTCCTCCGCCAGATCCAGGAGATCGGGCAGCGCTACGGCCTCGTCATCGCCAACGTCTTCCACGCTGGAGACGGCAACCTCCACCCATTGATCCTTTTCGATGAACGCGATCCCGAACTCACCCGCCGGGCCGTGGAAGCCGGGGCGGAGATCATCCGGGCCTGCGTGGAGGCTGGCGGCACCCTGACCGGCGAGCATGGGATCGGCCTGGAGAAACGGGATCTGATGCCCCTGCTCTTCTCACCGGCGGATCTGGAGACGATGGCGCGCATCAAAGCGGCCTTCAACCCGGAGAACTGCCTTAACCCCTGTAAGATGTTTCCCTCCACCAAAATGTGCCTGGAAACATGGAGCCGCCGCAAGGCCCGGATGGCAGAGCCGATCCGATACCGAGCCGCGACGTCTCCCCCCGAGACGGAGGAAGAGCTGTGGATCTAACGGCGCGCTATCCTCTAAACGGTCACATCCCCCAAGAAGTCCGGCAACCGCAAACCGTGGAGGAGGTCGCCGAGGTCCTGCGGGAAGCGGCCCGCTCCGGATGGGCAGTGGTGCCGTGGGGAAGTGGGGCCCATCAGGGCATCGGCCACGCCCCCACCCGTTACGACCTCGCCCTGGATCTCACCCGCCTCTCCCGCGTGTTGCGCCACCGTCCGGCGAATCTCACCATCCGGGTGGAAGCCGGGATGCGCCTCGCCGATCTGAATGCGATGCTGGCCGAACACGGTCAGTGGCTCCCGCTCGATCCTCCTTTTGGGGAGCGGGCGACCATCGGGGGAATCCTGGCGACGGGTTTAAGTGGGCCGCTACGGGCCCGCTATGGCTCCGCACGGGACCTGCTGATCGGGATTCGGGTGGCCCTGGCCGATGGGACACTCATCCAGGGCGGCGGCGAGGTGGTCAAAAACGTGGCCGGATACGACCTCCCAAAGCTGTTCCATGGCTCGCTGGGAACCCTCGGGGTGATGGTGGAAGCGGCCTTCAAACTGTGGCCGCGCCCGAAGGCGGAGGCCACCTGGGCGTTTGGCTTTTCCAGGATGGAAGATGCGCTACCGCTGACCCTGAGCATGCTCCGCCATCCGGGATTCCCCCTGGCGGTGGAGGTCCTGAACGCGCGGGCATGGGAGATGTTGCGGGGAACCCTGGAGCTTCCCGAAGATCCCGGAGCGCGGGTCTGGGTGCTGGTGCGCGCGGGCGGATGGCCAGCGCAAGTCGAGCGCATCGGGCGAGATGCCGCGGCCGCCGCCTCCGGGGCCCAGGTGAAAGACCGCCTGACGGAGGAAACCGCATCGCTCCTGTGGAGCCGGATCCCTGACATCGGGTTCCTCCCCAGCCCGGCACCCAGGGATGGGATGAGCGTGCGCCTGGGGTTGCTGCCCTCCCAGCTGGCGGAGGGCGCCGCGGCGCTGGAAGCCGCCGAAGAGATCCGGGTCGTATGGCGAGCCCACGGAACGCTGGGCCTGATCTACGCCGAGGGCCGCGGTCCAATGGAGGCGCTCCTCCAATGGGCGGACGCGCTTCGTTCCTTCGCCCTCGCCCAGGGCGGGCACTTCACGATCCTGGGCGGTCCGGAATCGGCGAAGCGGGCCATGGGCTTGTGGGCCCCCCTTCGCCCGGAGGCCGAGGTGATGCGGCGGATCAAAGCCCAGCTGGATCCGGAGGGTCGGCTGAACCCCGGGCGCTTCGGCTGGGCATGACGGCATATCGATATCGATATGGTGTAGGGGCAGGCCCCTGTGCCTGCCCACAGGCCCCCGTGCCGGCCCCCAGGCCCCTGTGCCTGCCCGCACGGGGCAATCATGGGCGTAGGGGCAACCACAGGGGGTTGCCCCTACAACCTATGCACGGCCCATACACTGGTTCGGCAAGGATTCACGAGGATTGAAGATGACCTGCGCCTTCTGTCGCATCCTTCGCGGCGAGGCTTCCGCCTGGATGGTGCTGGAGGACGAGATCTCTGTTGCCTTCCTGGATCATCGTCCGCTCTTCCCCGGGCATTGCCTGTTGATCCCCCGAGCGCATTACGAGACCCTGATGGATCTGCCCCTGGAGCAGGTGGGGCCGCTGTTTCGAAATGCGCGCCTCCTGGCCCAGGCCATGGAAGTCGGACTGGGGGCGGAGGGATCCTTCGTAGCCATCAACAACCGGGTGAGCCAAAGCGTGCCGCATCTCCACATCCACATCGTTCCCCGGCGGAAAGGGGATGGGCTGCGGGGCTTTTTCTGGCCCCGGCAACGTTACGCCAGCGAGGCCGAGATGGCGGAGGTCGCCCGAAAGCTCCGCGAGGCTGTCGCTCGCCTTCGGGAGAGCGAGTGATAGCTCCAACGCAAGTTTGAGCGGCCATCGCATTCTAACCTGCGATAACCGTAGAAAACCGCGTATGGATGCGCGTGCATGGCCTGGCCGTTCCTCTCTTGGGGTGAACCCCCGTCGGAATCCGCAGATGTCCGATGCCTCGAGGCAGTAGCCTCACAGGCCCCTTCTCCCTGTCCTCAAACCACCGGGCGGCGTTCCCGTTCCCCGCTGCCACCGCCCAGCCCCAGCCGGGACATGACCCTCCAAAATTCATCCTAAACAAGTAGGGTGGTGCTTTGCCCATTTTTCATTTGAGGGTTTTCGGGGGAGGTGCAGGGGGGCCAAAGGCCCCCCTGCACCTCCCCCCTTTCTCCCCCCTCCCCACGGCCCTCTGAGCCGTGGGGAGGGGGGAGAAAGGGGGGAGGGACCACGGCCTTCCGGACTGGTTTCGGTTCCTCAAGTCCCCAGTAGATAACTGGACAAAGCAGTAGATCTAGGCGACTGGTCGGCTTTAGTTTTTGTAGTAGAATTCTTGGGGAAGGAGGCCCACGATGGCGTTCACCATACAGGATTTCCAGGACCTGTTGGAGCTATTGCGAAGGCATCCGGAGTGGCGGGAGAGGCTCTGGGAGCTTCTGGCCTCCGAGGAGTTTCTGCGCCTGCCCGCCGAGGTGAAGGCTTTCCGAGAGGAGTTTCGGACCTTCCGGGATCAGACGTTTGAGGAGTTCCGGCAGGAGACCGAGCGACGGTTCCGGCAGGTAGAGGAACAGATCGCCGCCCTGGTTGAATTCCAGCGCCGCCACTACGAGGAGTTCATCGCTCACCGCCAGGAGTTCATGGCCTACCGGGCCGAGACCGACCGCCGCTTCGCCGAACTCGCCGAAGCCCAGCGCCGCCATTACGAAGAATTCGTCGCCTACCGGGCCGAGACCGACCGCCGCTTCGCCGAACTCGCCGAAGCCCAGCGCCGCCATTACGAAGAATTCGTCGCCTA
>NZ_JANWXB010000230.1 GCF_025055495.1 Thermoflexus sp.
GGGGGGGCCGCCTGCGGCGGCCCCACCGGCCCCAAAATCCCTTACTCCACCTCCACCGCCATCGCCACGGCCTCGCCGCCCCCCAGACACAGGGTGGCGATGCCCCGACGCAGCCCGCAGTCCCGCAGGGCGTAGATCAGGGTGACCAGGATCCGGGCCCCGCTGGCGCCCACCGGATGGCCCAGGGCGATCGCCCCGCCGTTCACATTCACCTTGCTCCAATCCCACCGATACCCCTGGCGCTCCATCGCCCGGGCATCCGCCAGGACCTGGGCGGCGAAGGCCTCGTTGATCTCGATGAGATCCACCTCCTCCCAGCGCCAGCCAACCCGCTCCAGCAAGCGGGGGATCGCCTTCGCCGGCGCGTAGAACAGCCACTGGGGGGCCACAGCGGCCTGGGCGTAGCCCACGATCCGGGCCAGCGGCGGGACCCCCAGCGCGTCCGCCTTGGCCCGGCTCATCACCACCACCGCGGCCGCCCCGTCGTTCAAACCCGGGGAATTCCCGGCTGTCACCCGCCCGTTCGGCCGGAAAACCGGCTTGAGCCGGGCCAGGGCCTCGATCGAGGTGTCCCGCCGGGGGCCCTCATCTGTATCCACCACCCGGGTTCCCCCTTTGCCGTCGGGTGTTTCCACCGGCACGATTTCCGCCCGGAATTTCCCCGCATCGATGGCCGTGATCGCCTTGCGATGGCTTTCTAAAGCGAAGGCGTCCATTTCCTCGCGGGTGACCTCGAACTGATCGGCGATGAACTCCGCCAGCTCCCCCATCAGCACCTGATGGAACGGGCAACGCAGCCCATCCGCGATCAGGCTGTCCTCCGCCTGGAGATGGCCATAACGCATGCCGGCGCGCAGGCGGATCAAATGGGGGGCATTGCTCATGCTCTCCATCCCGCCGGCGACGATGAGATCCGCATCGCCCGCCCGGATGGCCTGGGCGGCCAGCATAATCGCCTTCAATCCCGAGCCGCACACCTTGTTCACCGTGACCGCCCCGATCTCCGCCGGGATCCCGGCGAAGACCGCGGCCTGGCGGGCGGGGGCCATGCCGCTGCCCGCCTGAACCACCTCGCCCATAATGACCTCATCGATCTGGCCGGGATCGATGCCGGCCCGACGGATGGCCTCGCGGATCGCGATAGCGCCTAATTGGGGAGCCGACAGCGGAGATAGCGCCCCGAGCAGCTTGCCGATCGGCGTGCGCGCGGCCCCCACAATCACCGGATCTCGCCCGTTCTTGTCCATGCCCTTTCCTCCTTTCGGGATCCGCTGCCTCCTCCCGACGCCCATAGCCCATGATTGCGACCGGTTCCTTATTCCGCGCGAGATTTCACAAACGAACGATCGTTTAAAAAAGATATCTTTGGAGGCTGGCTGGATCCCTTTGGCGCACCCCACGGACCAGGGGCCTGGTCAGGGTCCTCCCTTCGGGGAAGGATTCGCAAGGGCTTCGAAGAGAGGGCGAAGACGACGATAGGTATCATCCAGCCATTCCGGGAGCACCCGGGTGTTACCAACGACCGGCATAAAGTTTGTATCCCCGGTCCACCGGGGGACCACGTGGATGTGCACGTGATCCGCCACGCCTGCGCCGGCCGGCCGGCCGATGTTGGCGCCGACGTTGAAGCCCTCCGGTCGATAAGCCTGACGGAGAACGCGAAGCGAGAGGGCGACCAGCTGCATCATCTCGAGCAGGGTGGGATCATCCAGATCCTCTAAGCTGGGCACATGGGCATACGGGATCACCATCAGATGGCCGTTGTTATAGGGGTAGCGATTGAGGGTCACATATGCGGTCCGGCCGCGGAAGAGGATATGCTCGGCCTCATCGGAACCATCGATCTTCAGGCAGAAAATGCAACCTTGAGGCGCCTCACCCTCGCCTTTGAGGTAGGCCATCCGCCAGGGAGTCCACAGACGCTCCATCGTCGCTCCGTCCGGAGAATCAGAGTGCCTTGAGCGGAGGGAGCCGCCTCCGGCGGCTCTCCCAGTCCTTATACGACGCCATGGGCAACTTCAGGCGACCAGCCCGATCCAAGCGCCCCAGGGAGGGAAGCAGGCCAGGCCCCTCCTCCCTAAAAAATCTTTTTGGGGCTGGGGCGCCACCTTCAGCGGCACCCCAGCCCCCAAACCCCCGGGAGAGTTCGGAAGTTGCCCATGGCGTATACGTTCTTCTCCACCATTTTATCTGAGCGCCACTCCTTTCACAACGTGTGGATCCGGCTGAATCCGCCCGGAGCTTTCCTGTTTTGATTTATGAAACGAGCCCCTTTCCTCCGCCGTGGCCCCTCCAATCGTCAGCCGTGAAGCGCTACCGAAAAAAAGAGGTTGAAGGCGCCTTATTCAGTGTCCGCTTCCAACCCCTTTGGCGTTGAGGGGAAAGGGCTCTATGACAAGCCCGGGGGTTGGAGCGCTTCCCCGTCCGCCCTGCCAGCCCCGGCTTGTCCCGATCCTGCCTGTTCAACCGGCGGAGCCGGGCGCCTTCGGCGCCCGGCTCCGCTTCGAAAGCTTTGGGGGAAGCGAGCTGCGTGACTCCTGCAGAGCAATCAGGGTCGTCCGGAATCCGTCAGCGGCGCCCCGGAGGAGTTTGCCCCGGTCCCTTCCCATCGTCCTGTTGACCGGGAGGGATGCGAGGGGTGGGCTGACGTTCCTGCCCCGGAGGAGTGCGCTGCGGCCGTGGCGTCTCTCGCCGCTCCAGGCCCGGTGGGGTCCGCTCTGATCGAGGGGTCTCCCGCCGCTCCAGGCCCGGTGGGGTTCGTTCTGATCGAGGGGTGTCCCGCCGCTCCAGGCCCGGGGGAGGGCTCATGCGCTCCCGCAGGATCTCCGCGGTGGGTTCGGGGAACGCCGCCGGAGTTTCCTCGGGGAAAAGCGGGATGCCTCCTTCTGGCAATCCCAGGAAGCGAGTCAACCGCCTCCACTCCTGCTGAGCCCGGGCCAGCTCGGACCGGGTTTCCGGAGGAGCAACCCGCAAAGCTTGATCGAGGATCGCCCCCTGTCGTTCATACAGGGCGCGAAGTCGAGCGCGACGTGGGGAGGATTCTCCACCCGGGGAGCGAGCAGCTTCCTCCAGATATTGCAGGCTTTCCTCCGCCAGCGCTGGGAGCCAGCGCCCCTGCGTCGTCGCCGTTTCAAACTCTTCCCAGCGCCGCTCGGCCAGCCAGAGGGCTCGCTCCTCCGGAGGCATCGTCGCCACCAACAGGCCCTCCACAGCGCGCTTCACCGGATACAGCGGTTCATCGGGCAGGCTGGCTTCCGCCGCGCTGACCACCCTCAGCGCCACCAGGATCAAGCCGAGGAGGGCCACCAGAGCGCCTGCCCACCGGAGGGTCATGGAGGAAACCACCAACCGGGCCTTCGCCCGCGAAGCGTAAAGCTGCCCCTGGCGGATCATCCGCTGAAGCGCCGGGGGGCGTAAAGACACCTCCTGGCCTTTCCGGAGCCAGAGGGCCGTTTTCAGCAGAGGAAGCAAGGAGGTCGCCTCCGGGAACTCCCGCAGGCATGTCTCCAAGTCCGCCCCCTGCTCCAGCCGGCGCAGGCAGCGCTCCAGGATCTCCGCTTCGTAGATGTCTTCATTCTGAACCATTATCGTGTCTTCTCCAGATAACGAGCTAACGCCGTCAGGGCGCGGTGCTGCAGGGCTTTCACCGCCCCAATGGATTTCCCCATCGCGCGCGCCACTTCCTCCAGGCTCATCCCGACCAGAAACCGTAGGACCACCACCTCCCGTTGCTCCTCGGTGAGCACCCGCAGGGCGCGCTCAATCATCTCCGACACGGCGATCTCATCCTCCGGAATGTCGCGGATCAGCTGCGGCCCGGTCTCCGTATCATCCAAGGCGACCATCGGACGCCGATGCTGCCGTCGCCAGTGGTCGATCAGGCGCGCCCGAGCAATACGGAACAACCAAGCGCCGAAGGGAAGGCCTCGTTCCTCATACCGCGGCAGATCCTCAATCATCTTCAGGAACACGTCCGCCGTCAGATCCTCCGCCAGCTCCACATCGCCAACGCGATACAGGAGATAGCGGTAAATCCCATCGGCGTAATGTCGATAGAGAGCCGCAAGGGCCTCCGGGTCCCCCTTCCGCGCCCGAGCGATCCAGCGTTTTTCCTCAGGATGAGGGGTAAGTAAACCCATCCCTCATCCTCCTATGAAACCGTATGAAAGATAAAAAACGTCACGCGTATCTTCCTGGATGGTTTCTGCGGTTTATTTTGCGGATCAAATTATTTGATCACTCTGACCCCTTACGGGCAGGACCGGGATCCGGAGCGTCGTTCCCAATCCACGGCGAGAAAATTCTATCTCCTTCCCTTCGCCGAACCGGATCCCTTCCCAATTCTGAACCGGAGGTGCTCACGATGCGACGAATTTTCGCCGTTGTGGTTGGTGTTTCGTTAGGCCTCGCGCTGGCCCTGGGGTTCGGATGGGCGATGGCGCGAGGAGTGGGCGCTGCGCCGCTGGGGGAGGAACCCACCCCCACGCCGACACCCACGCTTCCGGTCACCCGGGTTCATCCGGTCGCTCTGGCCCTGGCGCGATGGATCAGCCAGACGTTCCCACAGGCGGGGATCACGGTGACGATCTCCGTGACGGATCTGATGGCCCTTCAGGCCCAGGGCTTCGGCTACGGCGAAATCGCCCGGGCGCTGCAGCTCGTCCTGGCCTCTCAGACCGATCAGGACCCCGCCAACAATCTGACCCTGGAACAAGCCCTGACGCTGGGACGTCAGATCGGGTGGGGCCAGGCGTATCGTCTCTACAACCTGCATCCGGGGGGCCGGGGTTTGGGCGCCATCATGCGATCATCTAAACCCAGGAGCTTCGCCACGCCATCCCCCGCCGCCACGCCCTCTCTATCCGCCCAGGGCGCTCCCGGCTTCCCGCCCGGTCTCTCTAAAGAAAAGGACAACAAACCGCCGCGCGGGATCGGCCGGGGGCGGAGGTAAGCACAAGCCGGAAGCTCGTGTCCCCTCTGGCCCTGAAAGGCCCGCGTGGGGGGATCGAGCCCCCCGAAGGTATCTCGATCCCCCCACCCCGCTACTCCTCCCGGCCGAACTGCCGGGCCAGCTGCCCGATCGGGAATCGCAGGATCGTCGGCCGCCCGTGAGGGCAGGCCCATGGCATGGCGCACCGCTCCAGCGCCCGGACCAGATGTTGCATCTGCTCCACGCTCAGGACCTGACCAGCTTTCACCGCCGCGCGCTTGCAAATGCTTCGGATCAGCTGGGCCTCCAGAGCCCCCTCCACTGGACGGCGGGATTCCTGCAGATCCAGCAGGAGATCCTGGAAGACGGAGAGGATGGCCTCTGCGGAGAGGACAGCCGGAACGGCCTGCAAGCGCACGGTGCGCGGGCCGAAGGGCTCGATCCGGAATCCCAGTTCCTCCAGAAGGCCCCGGTTCTCCTCCAAGAGGCTCATTTCCTCCGGCAGCACGTCGATCAGCACGGGTTGCAGCAGGGGCTGAGCCGGGAGCGGCCCCTGCTGCCGCTGAGCCTGAAGGGCCTCGTAGAGCACCCGTTCGTGGGCGGCATGCTGATCCAGGAGATACAGCCCGTCCGGGCCCTCCGCGATAATGTAGCGGGCCTGGATCTGACCGATGACCCGGAGCGGAGGGAGACCCGGCGAGGCCCTCTCTTCCGCCGGCTCTCCCGCGAGGTCTTCCGAAGGCATGGGGACAGGCCGCGCGGGGAACTCCGTCGCTCTCACCGGGATTTCCGCCGCCTGGAAAACGGGCACCGGCGTGGATTCCCGCAACGCGCGATGTACGGCCCGCTGAACGGCACGGAAGAGTCCATCCGGATCCCGGAAGCGGACTTCGATTTTCGCCGGGTGCACATTGACATCTACCCGCTCTGGGGGCAACTTCACCCACAGGAAAACCCAGGGATACCGACCGCTGGGGAGCAAGGTGTGGTAAGCCTGCAGGACCGCCGCCGGCAACATGCGGTCTTGCACCCAACGCCCGTTCACAAAAAACACCAGCTCCTGACGGTCCGGCCGATCGATCCCCGGCGGGCTGATCCATCCATACACCTGTACGCCATCCGCTTCCTCCGACACTTCGAGGAGCGCATCCGCCAGTTCGGCCCCATAAAGCGCTGCCAGGCGATGGCGAGGCTCCCGAGCGGCTGGTAGAGAGAAGATCTCTCGACCGTTGTGTCGCAAGACGAAGTGAACGTGTGGATAAGCCAGGGCATAGCGCGTGATCCAGAGATCGATCTGCCGTCGCTCCGCCCCTTCCCCTTTGAGGAATTTCAACCGCGCCGGGGTGTTGAAGAATAGATCCTCTACGATCATCTCCGTCCCGGGCGGACGGGCCAGCGGGCGCTGTGCGAGGATCCTTCCCCCTTCGATGCGGAGCTCCACACCCAGGTCCTCGCCGACGGCCCGGGTCCGACAGGTCACGCGGGCGACCGCGGCGATCGCCGCGAGGGCCTCTCCCCGGAAACCCAGGGTGGTCACCCGGAACAGATCCTCCACCGATGAGAGCTTGCTAGTGGCATGCCGCGCGAAGGCCAGTGGGACCTCCGCCGCGGGGATCCCACTGCCATCATCCGCCACCCGGATTCGTCGACGCCCGCCGCCCTCGATTTCCACTTCGATCCGGGAGGCGCCCGCATCCAGCGCGTTCTCCACCAGTTCTTTCACCACCGAAGCCGGGCGCTCGACCACTTCCCCCGCTGCGATCTGCGCGACCAGCCCGGGATCCAGGATCCGGATCGGCATCTGCGCGCTCCGTGGAACAGCCTGCCCCTTAGGGGCTGTAGGACGCTTCGTAACGATTCAGTCCTCATCCCCTCCTTACCTCTTGCCCGTAAGGCGGAAGAGGGGAAGAGGAAATCGGATTCGGAGAGGGTGGAGACCGCTCTTATTTTGCGTTCTCTTCAACAGAAGAGCAATCCCCATCGCTTTGTTGGCCGGCTCAAAGAACATCCGGACCGGGAGGGTTTTGGGGTCCTTGCCGCTTTTCCATGACGACACGGCTGGTCCCAACGGAACCCTTTTCCTCTCTCAAAGTGAACAAAGCGTCAGTGCCCCCGGGTGGAAGTGGAATCGGGACATGGGGGGGTGATCTGGATCCCTCTCCCCACGGCGGTAGTGCTTCGCCCTAGATCGAAGGGAAAAGCTGCGTCGATGCCCTTCCCTACGGGAACCCTCTTTCCCCGAGGCCAAGGGCCCTCAGAGGAAGAGGAGTTTGTGATAGCATCAGCGCTATCCTCACGGCCTGAACGTCCATGGGGAGGGGAGCGAGCGGGGGTTGCTTTCTTAACCCAGCGCCTTTAGGAACTGCTGGGCATCGGCTTCCCCTTGAGCGATCAAGGCCTGGGTTCCTCGCAGGTCGTAACGGAGGATCCGGGAGAGCGGAAGCGGCGTGGCGGGCGCGATGACATGGCAGCGGATCTCCCGATGGCCCGGCTTGAGAGGGCGGCCCTGCCGCACCGCCCGGTTGACCGCTTCCAGCTGCCGATAATCGTTCTCGAACGTCGCCAGGAGGGCCAGATCGAGCGTTAAGGCCAGGGCCTGGAGGGGATGGCGAGGAAGCGGCCAGCTCCCTGCCTCACCCGGCATCGGCGCCAGCAGGACCACGACCATCTCATCGGCGCCGGCCTCAATCGCCGCGTTCAGGGGCGTGTTGGCCATCACCGCCCCATCCCAGAACAGGCCTCCCTCCACCGGGGTCGCTGGGTAGATATAGGGGATACTGCAGCTGGCCAGCAAGTGCTCCGGCCCGATCCGAACCCGCCGGGCTTTCGGGACCGGGCGGTTGGCGAAGACCACGGGGCATCCCTGACGGAGATCGGTGGCCAGCACTAACAGCGCGCGCGGGTTGTCCGGATCGTTCAGGCGGTCGAAGTCCAGATGGCGGATCAACGTCGCTCGCAGGGGAGCGGTGGTAAACAGGCTTTGCCAGATCCGCCAGCGAGGCCGATGAACATGATGAGTCCGCAGGCGAAGCCAGAAATCCACCAGCCGCTCGACGGTCCAGCCTGCCGCCAGGGCCGCGGCGTTCACCGCGCCGATGGATGTGCCCACGAAGATCTCAGGGATCCATCCCGCCCGATAGAGCGTCCGGATGACTCCCACCTCATAAGCGCCTCGCCCACCTCCCCCGGATAGCACCAGCGCACGCTTCCCCACGGCCATCCCTCCTGCGCGTGGCTATTACAGGAGCCTGTGCAATGGACCCTCACGCAATCCACCGCTGCCCGGCACCAGAAAGCCCAGGGATCCAATCCGGATCCGATGACCGCCTCTGTGACCCCTGTTGGAACCATTCCCCATCCCCCAGCTGGACCTTACGCGTTAGGAATTTTCCTAATCCGGCGGCCACCGCGCAACAGCCCCTCTCCCCTTGCTTCCTCCTCCCCACAGTCTCTGGACCTTGGGGAGTAGGGAGCCAAACGCTTTGGGGGGCGGAGCCGGGGGGCGGGGGGGCCCCCCCCCCCCCACCGGCGGGGGGGGCCAGCGGGGGTGTGGTTGTGGATTTTTTATTTTGGGG
>NZ_JANWXB010000297.1 GCF_025055495.1 Thermoflexus sp.
AATACCGGTTTGAGCGGGATGGACTGGCTCATTATGGGATGTTACCCGAGTTGCTGCAGGACCTCTGGAATCGGGGCAGGGGGGGCCAGGACACAGTGCGCTCCCTGTTCCTCTCCGCTGAGCGGGTCATCCAGGCCTGGGAGCGCTCCGTCCGGGCCGCGGAGGAAGTGCGACGGGTGTCCCGGGAGACTCTGATCACCCTTACCCCGCGCACAGTCGAGAACCTCTGTCCATCACCCGCGACGGGCGGGCGATATAGCTTTGAGGGCCGCCCACAGGGCAGGGATTACAGCGGAGGGGTTCGCATCCAGGGACACGTGGAGCTGACGGTCCGAGGGAGGGATCTGATAGCCATCGTTCACTTCGAAGCCCGTCCCCACGCTTGGGCCCCAACTGATTTCTTCTCCCAAACCTTCGAGGTGAGGGTCGGCGCATTGCCGCCGGATGGCCGATCGTATGAGATCGTGGGATCCGCCCGCTCCGACTTCTCGCGGGATCTGCCGGGAGCCGGCGGGGAGTTCATCGGCTGCAACGAGGGCGAACCCCATGTTATCACCCCCAGCAACCCAGACGGACCGGTAGCCCGGCTGATCGTGATCGGCGACACGGGCAACGAGGATATCAGCCACGATGCGGACTGCAGTTGCGACTCCAAGATCCTCCGGGTGGAGTTCCGGCCCATCCAGCTCCGAAGCCGGTGATCCGCCGAGCCTATCCCCTCATGGGTCGAAGCCCGGAGCGCTTCCTCTCCAGCGGGCAGGGCTGCTTCGGCAGCCCTGCCCGCTGATCTGCTCGGACGAAAGGTCGGCGCCGATCCCTCCATCCCTCTGATCCGCTCGATGCACCCGTCTCTTCCGGCGAAGATCGCCCGGCGTTCACCCCGGGAGACCACGGATCCTTCGCCCTCCCATCGCGGGCTGGGTATAATGACGCTGGACGCTGAACCAAGGATCTTGCGCCATGTCGGAAAACCGGGGCCCGGCCCGCTTTCCCTCCCTGGATCTCCTCGCCGAGGTCTTCCGGCGGTATCCGGAGATCGAGGCCGTTTATCTGTTCGGCTCCGCCGCCGAAGGCCGCCGGCACGCGGAAAGCGACCTGGATCTGGGCGTGGTTGTCCGCCGGGGCGCCCGGCGGCCCGATCCGCTGTCCCTGCTCACGGACCTCGCCCGCTATGGCTTTTGCCGGGTGGACCTGGTGTTCCTGGACACCGAAGACATCCTCCTGAAGTTTGAGGCCGTCCGACACAACCGGGTCGTCTATCAAACCGCGGATTTCGATCGAGGGGAGTTCTTCTCCCAGATCGTGCGTCAGTATTTCGATTTCGCCCCCTACCTGCGCGTGCAGCGGGAGGCCTACAAACGGAGGCTCCTCGGTGGTTCGGGTGGAGGTCCTTCAACGGCGGCTTCGCAAGCTGGATGAATACCTGGAGATCCTGCGTCGTCTGCAGCGCTACTCCTTCGAGGAATTCATCAGGGACGCGGAACGCTACGGCAGCGCCGAGCGCTTTCTGCAATTGGCCATCGAGGCCCTGCTGGATATGGGCAATCACATCATCGCCGATCTAAATTTAGGGGAAGTTCGATGGTACAGCGATATCCCAACCATCCTGGCGGAGCGGGCAGGATTAGATCCAGACTTAAAAGAGAAGTGGATTCGGATGATCGGGTTTCGCAACGTCCTCGTCCATGAATACCTGGATCTGGATCGCCGGATCGTTTACGAGATCCTCCAGTCGGGGCTTGAGGATTTCGAGCGGTTACGACGATTTTTCGCCTCCTTCCTGCAGTAGTGCTTTGTCCAGTTATAAACTGGG
>NZ_JANWXB010000377.1 GCF_025055495.1 Thermoflexus sp.
CCTGCAGCGCGAAGATCCCGGCCGCCAGCATCATCCCCAGGATTACCGCGACCGCCGCCAGCAGCCCGTAGGCGGCCGGCCGCCAGCGCCGCCGGCCATAGTGGTCATACGTCAGATACTCGTAAAACGCCTTCCAGATCCCCATGAGCATACTCGCCTCCTGTCATCGAGGACTTTCCTAGCGGCCCAACATCCTATCCCCTAATCCTGTCTCTCCAGACCGACCGCCCAGACGCCGGTTCAGCGGTCCGAGTCCGGGCGCAGCCAGTAGGCAAGCCCCGGCAGCACAATCCGGTTGCCGTCCGGCCAGCTCACCACCCACGTGGCGTATTCATCGGCCATCGGCGAGACGTCATACACCAGCAAAAAGCGTCCGTCCGGTGAGAAATCCGCCCGGTCCAGTATCGCGTTCACCCGCTCTTCCTGCGGGATCAAAACTCGAGGTTGGCCCCCCTGTAGATCCAGGATGAACATCTCCACCGAAATCAGCGGCGGCACCTCCTCTGGCCCCCACTCCTTGTCCCACTTCATTGCGGCCAGGGCTGCGGTGTTCCCCTCCAAAAGCCAGACGAGGACATCCACCCAGCACTTGGCACAATCCTCGACTCGCCCATAGAACGCATTCGGAACCTCAAAATCCACCTTCGATTCGCCAACCGACAGCGGACATCGGAGGACGGGGGCATCGATCGGCCCTTGGCATATCTGCCGGTATTCCCGACGATCCTCAGGCGGAGGGGGAAGCGGGATCCAACACTCGATCGGCAAACGATCCAGCCCGGACGACGGGCGCACGCAGGCATACCACTCGCTGTCGCGTGGCTGCAGAACGGCCTCGCAACCACGCTCACGGCAAGGCTCGGGCATCTCGAAGGGACCGATCCACTGTCGGCCATCGGTGAACCAGAGCCAGGGCTCTAGGGCCCATTCCATCTCGTCCATCGGCCGAAACACGAGCCAGTTCGGAGCCAACGTTAGCCCCTCCGGCATGGGCCGGGGCCGGAAATGACTGGGAGGGACGGGGGTGTCAGTTGGCCGCCGGACAGGAGTAGGCGTGGGGAGACGAGGAGTGAGCGCACGGCGCTTTACGGTTGAGGAGGGCGTCGGCCGGGGTTCAGTCGGCGTTACCGTGAACGCCCTGAAAGGGGTTGGAAAGGACGACGTTGGGGAGGACGCTGGCTCCTGAGGCGAGGGGGAGGCGCCTGGAACTCCGCACGCCAGCGATAAGGCCACTATAGCTCCCAGCATGTGCTGCACGAACTTCCCAGGCATGTCTATCGCTCCTTGCGGCGGATGCTCACAAACCACCACTGTGGATCATCTCGAACCTGTTCATCGATTGCCTCCAGAAAATCCTCCCAGCGATATCGCTCGGCGCGGTTATTGAAGGGATTGTTCACCACCACGAAACGCTGGCCGTCGCGCTCCTCCAGCCGGTTGATGGCCACCCAATGCGGCACCCCTGATTCCTGCCAAGGGCGCAGGCGACCCCCCGGCGGCAGCGATTCCCTCACATCCCCATCCGAGAACCGCAGGTCGGTTCCAGGAACCCGATTGGGAATAGGACCTTCCCGGTAGTTGGAGCCTGTGGAGTTCACTAGAGCGATCACATCCTCCCCCCGCTCCATCCGCGCCTTCAGATGTTCCCAGACCCACTCTGGCTGGCGATCCCCTTGTGGCGTCCAAAACCGCTCCGCCTCCACCTCGAATTCACGGGCGACCGCGATCAGATCCTCCGGGCTCGTCGTGACAAGAGCCCGATCCACGTATTTGTCCTTCTCTATCTGCTCGACGAACATCCCTGCCGAGGCATTCGCCTCCGGCGAGCGGTTGAGCCGCAGATCCTCGGTCAAGTTCCTGATCACCCGCATGCGGAACTCGGGGTGGGCCGATAGCGCCTTGCCGATGACGGCCTGGACAGGGATCGGGGTTTGGGTCTGTCGGCTGAGCGCCATGCTCAGCGCCACCCAGCCGCAGGCCAAGTTGTATCCGATGTCGACCTCCGAGGATAACGCCTGAATCTTCGCCTTGAGCCGCTGTTTTTCCTGTTCAGAGACGCCCAAGGTGTCAATAAACCCAATCCAATCCCATCGGATCGACTCGATCGGAATGCGCACATCGAACTGCGAAGACAGCCGCTGGCCGTCCGGTCCGATCGCCAAGGGAAGCGTCGGAAGCTGGATGCCTCGTAGAAACTCCGCGGGAAGAAGGGAGGCTGCTTCCCGAAAGGCGGCTTCCAGGCGCGCCAGGGCTTGCTCCAGCGTCTGCGCCAGCGCCTCCACCCGCTCGCCCACCCGGCGCCAGCGCTGCTGCCCGGCCGCCACCGCCTCCGCAAATTCCCGGCCTGGCACCGCCCGAACGGTCTCCGCCAAGGCCTGGGCGGTCTGTATCGCCACTTGGCAACGCTCGTCCCATGCCTTGCGCCATGCCCGCAGGTGCCGGATGTCTTCCTGCACTCGGTTGAGGTTCACGCGCAGCTCGGATGCCATTTCCACGCCTCCTTCCCTGCTTGAGTTATTGGGCGCGCGATAAGGGCTGAGGGCTCTGTGCCCGCGAGAACAAAGCCTGGAGATCCATCGGCCGCCCCCCCGAAGCACGGTGTCCGCCCTCTCGGAGGGAACCGACAGATGTGGGGATTCCGCGGGGACGGGGCGCTTCGTCCCTGTCTTGCGAGGCAAGATCCTTCACGGGATCAGGGGCTCCAACCCTGTGCACCCTGGGTTGGCACACACTACCCCCTGTCCCTCCCGCACCGCGATGGGGATCCGCAGCCAGCAGGCACCCCTCCAGATCACCACATTGGTGGGGAAGGTGCCCTCCGGCCCCCGAATGATCCCCCGCCGCGGGTGCAGGCCGCTGTAGGCGAGCCCGAAATCCCGCAGATCCAGGATCTTGTCCTTCTTCTCCCCCTCCTTCCATCGCTTCCGCGCCACATACGTCTCCGTCACCCACGCGCCGGGAATCTGCCGTCCGTTCACGATGATGTAGCAGCCACTCCGCACAGCCCCGCTCGACGTCGGTCGGCAGACCGTTCGGGTGTCGGGAACGTCCTCCACCACCTTCGTCTCCAGCCGGAACCGCACATACCACCACCGCTGGAAGTAGCCCGGGAAGGCTGGAAGCACCATGCCCCCGAACCGGATGTTCCGGGTCTGTCTGGTCGCCGGGTGGGAGGCGTAGGGGAAGCTCAGGGCGACCTCCTCCCCGGGCGGCAACTGGACCGAGAGGTTCCGGGAAGGATACAACAGCAAACCCGGCGCCAGGACCGGGTTGAGGGCGGCATCGTAGCTGGGGGCTGACCACAGCTGCGCCCGAAGACAGGTGGTGCCAGCGGGGACATCGTGCCTCATCAGGTCCTCTTCGCTCATGCCGCACGGGAACACCGAAGTAGACCCCGGCCCCTGATCTCCCCCCCACGTCCACAGCCGCCACTCCGAGTCGGCGTAGGTGGGGTAGTCCCCGTGCTTGTTCCCGAGGGCGGGGGGAATCCAGCGGATGCGGAAGGTGGGATGGAAGATACCGAAGATGTCCTCGCGAGCGACAAAGCCCACCGGATAGGGCCGGGCCTGGAACTCGTGCGGGGGGGCTGTCACCCGCAGGACGATCCGATGGCCATAGAAATCCCGCAGCTCGCAGTGCCCGCTGTTGTCGGAGAACCCCGACCCCGGCACGCAATACTTCCAAAACGTCCCCGCCCCGCCGCAGGGGACCTGCCGCGCGCCGATGGGCTCCGACCGCACCACGTTCCCCGAACAGTCCATGTAGTAGGTCATGAGATAGCAGACATCTCCACCGGCCGGCACCAGCACAGTCACCGGGGACACTCCCTCGCACCGCCACTCTCCTCCGTCACCCTTGTTGCCTCCGTCCTTGCCATTGCGGTGCTCGTAATCATCGCGGCATTGAGCCGGATTTGCTTCACAACTCGGCTCCTCGTCGGCAAAGATCACACTGACGCCGGGAGCACCGAAGGCCAACGCCGCCCCGAGCAGGATCAGGCCCAGTATCACCAGACGCCGAAAGATCCTCATCGCCTTTTTCCTCCTTCTTTGTTGGAGTTATGGCCCCACTTTCATCGGCTTCCCCAGTGTCCATTCCTTCGGGTTGATCCGTTCTGGCAAGATCTCCTTCATCCCAAAAACCTCCGCCAGCTCCGACCGCCGGAACCCCCGTATCCCATACGTCTCCCACATCCAGCTCCCGTCCTCGGGAACCGTGTGGAACATTCGCACATAGATCGCCCGGTAGTCGCCCGTCACCCAGCGCTTCCCCTGGGCGTCATACAGCACCTCATCCACCCGACGCATTACCTGCCC
>NZ_JANWXB010000388.1 GCF_025055495.1 Thermoflexus sp.
GGGTTTGCGTAATTGAGGCCCGTCCGTCTGGCTATGGCCCCTCCACCTTTGCCCCCCACCCCCCGCCCCTGGGGGCGGTGGGTAGGGGGGATAAAAGATTGCTTTGGGGAGCGGAGCTGGGCGCCAACGGCGCCCGGCTCCGCCCCCAAACCCTGCAGGATCAGCGAACTGCACACCTCCTATTCTTTCAGAAGCTGAACCACACGATCCAGGATGGCCTCAGCGACGGCGGCCTTGCTCATCAGGGGAAGCGGCTCCACTCGGCCATGCGCGTCGATCAGGGTCACCCGGTTTGTCTCCACCGCAAACCCGGCTCCCGGCTCGGTGACATCGTTGGCTACAATCAGATCGAGGCCTTTGGCCTGGAGCTTCGTCTGGGCGTTCCTCAGCACATCCCCTGTTTCGGCCGCGAAGCCCACCACGACTCGAGGCTTTCCACGTTCGGCCCGGCGCGCCGCCACGCCTTCCAGGATATCCACGGTAGAGGTCAGCTCAAGGGACAACGCAGCGCCTTTCTTGATCTTCAACGGCTGCATCTGGGCCGGACGGTAATCCGCCACCGCCGCGGCCATCAACAGGACATCGGCTTCCGCGCACTCCCGCCAGACCGCTTCGGCCATCTCCGCCGCGGTCCCCACATCGATGCGACGCGCTCCTACCGGGGTCTCCAGCGTCACGGGGCCGGTGATCAGCACCACTTCTGCCCCCCGATCCAGAGCCGCCTGGGCCAGCGCGAAGCCCTGCCTCCCGGAGGAGCGGTTCCCGATAAATCGAACCGGATCGATCGGTTCGTAAGTGGGACCAGCGGTCACCACCACGTGCTTGCCCGCGAGCGGCCCTTCCCGGCCCAGGATCCGACGGATGTGCCCCAGCAGCTCCATCGGCTCTACCATCCGTCCCCACCCCTCCAGCCCCGAGGCCATGCGGCCGTAGGCCGGGCCGGCGATGGCCACACCCCGGGACCGCAGGCGTTCCACGTTCTCCTGGGTCGCCGGATGCCCCCACATCCCGACGTCCATCGCCGGGGCGACCAGGATCGGCGCGCGGGTGGAGAGACACAATGCGCTGAGCAGATCATCGGCCAGGCCATGGGCCATCTTGGCCAGGAAATTCGCCGTCGCCGGGGCGATGACCACCAGCTCAGCCACTTCCCCCAAGGTCACGTGAGGAATGGCCGTCTCCGGAGTCGGCGCCCACCAATCCGTCCACACCGGTCGGCCGGTCAGCGCATGAAACGTAAGAGAGGTCACAAAGCGAGTGGCCGCCGCGGTCATCACCACATCCACCTGCGCTCCCGCCTGGGTCAGCTTGCTGGCCAGATCCGCCGCCTTGTAGGCGGCGATGCCTCCTGTAACCCCCAGGATGATCCGCCGTCCCTTCAAGATCGGGATCGGTTCCATGTCTCCACTCCTTTATGAGGTGGAAAGCTCCCCTCTCACCGGCTGGGGAGCACCCAGGCGGCGATGATCTGACAGCCGGGCGCCTTCACGCCAGCACAATCCGATCTTCCTCTACAGCGACCACCACCGCCAGGGACTCGATGGGCACTCCCAGCCCTTTCAGTCGCTCACGTCCTCCCTCAAACCGCTTCTCGATGACCGCTCCGATCCCCACCACCTGGGCGCCCGCCGCCAAGGCCAGCCGGGCCAGGGCCAGGATCGTCGCCCCTGTCGCCAGGAAGTCGTCCACGATCAGCACCCGATCTCCGGGCCGGAGGTAATCGGCGGCCACCAGCAATGTCACATCGCCCCCCTTGGTGTGGGAAGGCGCTGTGGCGAAGAACACGTCCTCCCCCATCGTCAGGGGCTTGTGCTTGCGGGCGAAGACCAGGGGCACGCCGAGCGCATACGCGGTCATCAACGCCGGCCCAATCCCCGAGATCTCCGCGGTTAACACCTTGGTCGGATTCAGAGGGCGAAAACGCCGGGCGAGCTCCTCGCCGCAGGCCGCTATCAGGGCCGGGTCGATCTGATGGTTCAGAAAGGCATCCACCTTGATGATGCCGTTCCCCAGATGACGCCCATGACGGCGGATGGCTTCCCTTAACGCCTCCACGGTCTTTGCCTCCTGATCGAAGTGGGATCACGGATGTTTTAACCGTCGTGTGCGGATGCGGTGCTTTCATTTATCGTTTTGGAAGAACCCGGATGCGGCTCAAGAGGATACGCCGGGCCGCCGGATCTGCGCCATCGCCACTGACGGGGAGCCGCTCGCCGGTTTCCAGCAGATACATCCCGATCTCTAATATATACTCTCCAGGAGGCATTGATGGTGGAAGAGACAGCTCGTAACGATCCCGAAGCGGACGGCCGGGAATCCAGTGGGTCGTCGGATAGGCCCCTTCCAGAGGCACCTGATCGTCCTGCGCCCACACCGGATTGCCAGTGGCCGGGTTGAAGGCCTCGCCGATCAGATGGGTGAACACCACATAAGAGCGCTCGATCGGCTTTTCGGCCTCCCAGTAGAGATCCAGCAGAATCGTGCTCCCCGGATAGGCCACGGGGGGATTCCCCTCGTGCGTCCCCCTTAAGCGATAGCCCAGAAACCGGATGCCATCCCCCAGACGCGCTGACATCCGATGGGGGATCTCCGCAGGTTGCGGAGGCGACAGGGTTTGCTCCACCTGAAACCCCTCGATCCGCGCGACCCGCTCCCCGTTCCGCTCGATCTCCAGCGTGTAGCTCCCAGAGGGCGTATAAGGCGTGATAGGCAGCTCCGCCGAATACCGGAAGACACCGGACCCGTCGGGGATCGAGATCGCCTGCCGGGCGATGACTTCCTTCGATTCGTGGACCCATCGGAGCGTCCAGGAGATCGACGGGCTGGCTCGAAGATATAACCCGGACCGGATGCTCTCCCCCGGACGAAAGATCCGGCCGATCTGATCGTATCCGATGAGGATCCCTTGAGGGTCCTGAAGGGGATGAATCCAAGATAGACGAGACAAGTTCTCCTTGGGAACGGCAGGCGTTTGCGGTGAGACGGAGAACAGGATCAGCGCGTTATGCCGAAAGGAGAAGGTCAGGGAGCGATGGAAACGGGCCTCCAGCCAACGCTCGACCAGCCCCTCCGGATCTTGAAAGTGGCTTTCCACCCGCGCCAGCCAGAGGCGGGGATGGCGGGCCGCGATGTCCCGAAGCTCCGCCTCGACGGTATCGGCCCGAACCGGGGATGCCCCTCGGGGGACCAGATAGACAGGCGGCCGGGGGCCTGCTGGGTCGCCCCGCTCGTAGTAATACAGAAACGTCGGAAAGCGGTCTCCCGACACCAGGATCACCCCATCCCCCGGCCGGGCGTAGACGTGAATCAGATAGGGCAGGAGAACGGGATCCGCCTCCCAGTGCCGGGCCATGTAGTAATCCGGCAACGTCCGGGCGGCGATGAAGGCGAACCCCACGGCCAGTCCGATCACCAGGGGCCGCCTATGGATTTTCCGAAACAGGCCACCGACTGACCAGGCGAGGAGCAGCACGAAGAAAGGAAGGGATGGGATGAAGTAGCGCGCCTCCAGGCGGGGCGTATACAGAAACGAGCGAGGTTGAGTGATCCACCAGACCATCAGCAGCTGGAAGAGCAGTCCTCCTCCCAGCATCAGCCAGGCGGGATGCTGGAGGCGGTGCCTGAGTTCCGCCCACGTCCCGCCGAACCGGAAGGCCAGCCCGACGACCATCCCGGCGAGCAGCATGAGGGCGAGGCCGATCCATCGCTCCGGATAGGTCGAGATCCCGACCGTCCACAGGACCAGGCCCAGGCGCAGCACCTGAGGAAAAGACGGAGGCTGCGCCGCCGCCGACCACGTGGCCATACGAGGCAAGGCCACCGCCAGCCATAGGGCGAACGGAATCATCACCATGCCGTGGGCGAGGGCCCATCGCGGCCACAATCGTCGGGGGATCGTCAGCCAGAAGCCGAGGCTGATCGGGATCAGGGCGAAGAGGTTCAGATAAACCGAAAACAGCACCGCCGTCGCCGCCAGCGCCCACAGGATCCAGTTCCGCCATCCATCCGGGGCGCGCTGGGCCCGCAAAGCGGTCTCGAGGGCCAGGGCCACACCCAGGGTCGCCAGGGCATACATCCGGATCTCCTGGGACCACCAGATATGAAACCGGGAGAGCCCCATGAGCCAGAGGGCCAGGAGGCCTGTCGGGATCCCATCCAGCCGGCGCCCCGCTGCTCCGATCACCGCCACGGTCAGAACGCCGAGCATCGCCGACAAGTAGCGGGCGGCGAACTCGCCGTCGCCCACCAGGCGGATCCACGGCCAGAGCAGCCAGTAATAAAGGGGCGGATGGGTGTCCCGCGCCGTGCCCAGGGTCATCTCCAGGAACGGTTGGCGCGCCAGCCATACCGTGAAACCTTCGTCCCACCATACATTCTGATCGCCCAGGCGATACACCCGCAGGGCGAAGGCGAGCAGCAGGCCGGCGAGGCTGAGAACCCACCAGTGGGATCTACGCATCGCTTACTTCCGAATCCACAGGGTGCCCAGCAGGAGCGCGCGATCTGGGTGCGGCAAACTCGAGTGAACCTCGAGCCGTTCCCCGGTCTCTCTTCGATAGACGCCGATCGCGATGCGATGCATCCCCGGAGACCGGACCGCGGATAGCGGAAGCCTGCGGATCTCCCGGATGCTGACGCCGGGCTCCATCCGCTGGGGCGGCAACGTCCGCCCCACCAGATACCCATCCTCCTGAGCCAGCAATCGGCCGTCCGGATCATATAGGTGGAGAAAGATGGTCCAGTCGGCGGGGATCCGGGCAGCGGCGGTCCAGGTGGTGTAGACCCGGATCTCGCCGGCCGAGCCTTCGATGGAAGCATCGCACAGGATCAGTTCTCCTTCCCCGAACGCCGCCAGCTGAGAGGAACAGGGAGCCTTCATCCCGGACAACATGAGCTGAGGGTGGCCGCCTGAGGAGTAATCCATGATGTAAACATAATCTGCCTGCTGCACGATCTCCGCCATCCGTTGCCATCCCGGCCAAGTCCCCAGGGTTCCGAATCGAAAGCGCCACGACTGCATGATGTCCGGGAAAGAAAGCTCGACCACGGTCCACGATCTTCCCAGGTTCGCCCGGAGAAATGAGGCCAGCCCCAGGTAATCGGGGATCAAGGGAACCCCTTCATGCCCCAGCGGATAGCGTTCGTTCGAAGCGGCCAGCCAGCTGGGATAGTTCACGAAAACAAGGGTCTTGCCGCTCGGGATCTCCTGGACCTGTCGGAGGGTTTCCTCGGCGAGCCGGCCTCCTGTCTCCAGCTGCATGCGGAGCTCCAGTAGGAACTCGCCGTGGGCCAGCAGGATCCCTCCGGCCAGGATCAGCGCGGCCCATCGCCCCCAGCGACGGCGACGGGCGAGGTGGCTGATCACCCCTGCCCATAGCCAGGCGGCTCCCGCCGCCGCCAGATACATCAGGCGAGGCCCGTCCATCACATAAACAAAGGGCCGGCTGATCGCAACCGGAAGAACGGCCAGCCCATACCATCCAACGCTGGTTAGCCACAATGGAAACCGCTTCTGAAGCCAGAACACGATCGCCAGTGACGCCAGCATCCCAGCTTCCGCCAGGGCCATCTTCCATGCGCTGCCGGACCAGCTGGCTGGGACTGCCCGGATGAAAGGCGAAAGGAGGCCCTGAAGAAGATAGAGACCGTTCCACATTACGTCGGGAAGGCTGTAGCCGCCGATCGCCCTTGGGGAACCCGATAGAGAGAGCCAGAGCGCGAAGAAAACAAAGGGAAGCGCCCCGTAGATCGCCACGCGGTAGGGCGTCCACGATCCGCTCGCCGCTGGGGATCCCCGGGACAGGCTCACGAACAGGAGGATCAGCCACCCCGCCATCACGCCATGTTCAGCGGCGAAGGGAGCCGAAAACGCAAGGAGGAAGCCGATGACGGCAGCGGCAGGCCCCGGGAGCGAGGAAAAGCCGGTGGCGGTCAGGATCAGGAAGGCCACCAGCGGATGGATGATCGCGTTGGGATACGAGATTGCCTGGACGCTGAAAGGTAAAGCGCTCCGACGAGCAGGGCATTCATCAGGTGAAGGGCCAGAGCCAATCCCCGGAGCATCCGAACGGCATGCTCGCCCGAAACCTGGATCGCCGCCTTCCACAGGCTGAGCGCCAGCGGACGATAGTAACCGACGGGCCAGCGGAACGAGGTCCATATCTCCGACCACGAGGCTTCCTGGGCGGATTCCAGAACCACGGGATCATCGAACAGATAGGGCAGATTCAGCGGAGGTCCGAGGCTCCAGAGGGCCAGAGCCATCCCGCCCAGGAGGATCAGCACCCCGGTTCGCGACCGGCGTATCCAGCCCTGGATGAGCCTTCCGGTTTCAAACAAACCTTAATCCCCTCCATCTTCCTCTGTCTCCCCACCCTCCCCGGCCAGCTCCGGCATCGCCTTTTCGATCTCCTCCGGCGTCTGGCCGGCCTCCAGGCGTTCGATCACCTCCTCGAATTCGGGCCCCAGATCGCCCAGTTCCTCACCGAGCTCCTGCGTCATTCGACGCATCCAGCGGCCAATCGAACGGGGATCCTTCTCGTCCACATCCCCCAGCCAGTCCGCATCCGCCATGGATTCCAGGCGGGATTCCTCAGAACGGAGCACCCGCACCCGGGAAATCAATCGGACCAGATCCCGACTGCCACAGTAGGTGCAGGTGACTTGGCTGTGATCCACCTCAGAGAAGGTGCGGAAGAAGGCCGTCACCCGACGCCGACATTGCCGGCAGCGGTATTCGTAGATGGGCATCTTCTTCCTCCTCCATCCTGGGATGCATTCTTCGAGGAAAAATCTTTCGGGGGCGGCGCTGGCGGCCGAAGGCCCCCCGCACCGCCCCCTGAAATCCCTAAATCAAAAGAACCGTCGGGACTTCCACCACCCCCGATGGGAGGGCGGCTCCTCTCCCCGATCCCCTCTCCCCGCACCACGGAGCAGTGCGGGAAGAGGATTCAAAGGATTTGCGGGCGGGGCGGCGCCCAACGGCGCGCCGCCCCCCCCCCCACAAACAAGCCGGAACAGTCCGATTATGGGGTAGGTGTTCATTATAACCGATGGCGCGGGCCCCGGCGGCGC
>NZ_JANWXB010000075.1 GCF_025055495.1 Thermoflexus sp.
TGGATGTTGCAGGAAGGCGTGGGCGGGCTTTTTCCTCGCATCCCAGGATCTGGCGCGCCCTCACGTCTGTCTCCGAAACCAGTCGGGGGCCAGAGGAAGCGACGAGCCGTTCGGCGGCTTTCCCCTTCCTGCCATGTGGACGCTTTGTGGACGCTCGATCGCTATGCTGGATGTTGCAGGAAGGCGTGGGGCGGGCTCTTCCCTCGCATCCTGGGGTCTGGCGTGCCCTCGCGTCTGTCTCCGAAACCGGTCAGGGGCCAGAGGAAGCGACGAGCGGTTCGCCGCTTGAGACGCCCTCGCAGTGGGCGTCTACCTGCGTTTCGCCTGTAGGATCGGCGAATCCTCCTGCCCCCCGACCCGGGGTCTGAATCCGGCGGCTCCGGTCGACGCGTCTTCCCGGACTGCTGTTTCGGCAACGGGCTTCCGGCGTCCCGACCTCAACGCCCCGGCCTTTGTGCAATTCACACCGGGAGGATTTGGAGATGAGGAAGATGATCCCTTTTGTGTTGGCTCTCATGGGAATGGCGCTGGTGGTCGCGTGCGGGTTACCCAGGGCGGGGACGGAGGATCGCTCCCCTACTCCGCTCCCTCCAACGGAGGGGCGGGCGACAGCTACCCCAGCGCTTGCTCTGGTAGGGGCAGACCCCTCAACCCCGGCGCCGACCGCACGGCCAACGCCGACAGCGGTTGCGGATCGAACGCCTGCTCCGGTTTCCCGTAGCGCGCTGGTAGGCACTTGGCGGGCTGCTACGGTTGACATCCTGGCCGCGAACACCGAGCCGTATGGTGGACTGCCGCCGATCTTTCAGGCGTGTCGGGGAGATTATGTGATGGAGTTCGCGCCAGATGGTCAGTTTTCCCTGAATTACACCTTGGCGTGTCCGTTCGAGGGCATACCGATTACGATGGAGGGCCAGGGAACCATTTCCGGACGGTATGTGGACGATGGGTCTACCTTCACGCTCCAGGACGTCTCTGCCCGCGTGGATGTGAAATTAAAGGAGGGAGATCTCCCGATTGAGATGCCCAATCCAGGAGGCCCACTCGCGGCGCAGCCCGGCCCCATTTCCTATCGGATCGAGGGGGACACGCTGATTTGCACCTTCACCACGCCGGATGGGCATTCGATTGAACATCGGCTCACGCGCGTGCGATAGGCAAAGACGCTGACTCTGGAAACATCGGGTTTCTCTCTTTATGCGGAGGAGGCGACGATGGACTGGATCCTGAATCCGTTTCGAAGCCTGTCGGGCTTGTGGTCTGGCCCTCTGCTCGCCTTGATGGGGGCGCTAATCGCCTATGGGGGGTGGGCATGGCGAGGGCACACCCAGGCGATGGTAGGGTCCGCCGTCGAAGCCCGCGGCACGGTGGTCCGGCTGGTTCCCCAACAAACCAGCGAAGGGAACACGCTGTTCTATGCCGAGGTGGAGTTCACCACCGGGGAGGGGGAGGTCGTGCGCTTCCGGGACTCTACAGGAGCCAACCCGCCCGCCTATCGGGTCGGGGACACCGTTCGCGTTCTGTATGATCCCCGGGCCCCGCAGGCCGCTGTGATCGATTCATGGATGCTGTGGCTCCCCTCAACCGCCCTCATCGCGCTGGGCGGGCTGTTCATGTTTGCGGGTGGGATGGCGTTTCTCCAGGGGATCCTGACCCTGCTGGGCCTGGGCGGGCTGCTGGGAGCGCTGGCTTTCCTGGTGCTCCGACGGAAGTCATCCCGCCCGTAGGGGTCTGTCGGCGTTTCGCGGGAGGCCCGCGATCTGTCCTTACGAGATGAGAGCGAAAGAAGACCGCCGAAGACGTCCCCGACCTCGGAGATTTGTCCAAGACGAACAGGATAGGGGTTTGTCGGGAAAATTTCCAGACCCGGGAGGTGCAAATGCGTTCCGCTTCCACGTTGTCCTTTATGTGGATCGCAGCCGTTCTGGCCTGGTCCCTGGCCGGATGTCTTCCTCCCGAGGCGGAGGGGCCCGCTGGCCCTCCGACGCCGGGCGGCGCAACGGCTGTTCCGGCTACCCCAACCACCGTTCCAACGGCGACGGCTTCTCCCGCGGCGACCGCTACGGCGACCCCGGCCCCCTCGCCCACCTCGCCTCCGGCGGCGCAGCGTCTGGTGATCGCCTTTGTCAGCGGCGGCGATCTCTACGTGTGGCGCGAGGGGGAAACCGCCCGCCGGCTTACCCGCGCCGACCCGGAGACCGGCGCGCGGATTCCGATCAGCGATGACGGCCAGGTGATCGCCTTCTTCCGGGACGGCGAGCTGTATTCGATCCGCGCCGACGGGAGCAGCGAACGGCTGTTGGTGTCCCGTTCCTATCTGGAATCCCAGCGTCCTCCCGACGCGCGGGCAGTCTACATCATGGACTTCGACTTCGTCCCGGGGACCCATGAGATCTTCTTCCAGCTGGTGGCGGATACGGAGGCGTATTTCCAGTTCTTGAACGATCTGCGCTCCGTGAACGCGGATGATGGAACCCTGCGGGTGGTGCTGGAGCCAGGGCGCGGCGGGGGGCCCTGGGTGCTTTCGCCCGACGGCCGCTTCTTCGCCCTATCGCAGGGCGATCAGATCCGCGTGATCCGACGGGATGGGAGCGAAGATCGGGTGTTGCTCCGCTTCGATCCGGTTTCCACCCAGAGCGAGTGGCCGTATTTCCCCGAAATCGCCTGGCGGGAGGACTCCAGCGGCCTCTACACCATCATACCGCCGGCGCGGCCGGAGGAGCCGGGCGGGCGCAGCCGCTATTACTTCCTGCCGCTAGAGGGCAGCCCGGTCCTTCTGGCGGAGTTCTCCACGCGTGTCGGTTCCTTCCCCCGTCTCTCCCCGGACGGCCGGAAGGTCGCTTACGTCCGGGTCGAAGAGGGCTTGCCGGCCCTCTACATCCGGGATGAACAGGGAACGGAACGCCAAGTGCACCGTGAGCCGCCTTCCGCCCTTCCGGGGGCAGACCCCTTCCTCCTTCTGCTCGATTGGAGTCCAGACGCGCGGCGGATCGCCTTCTACAACAACCAGCTCAACTTCTGGGTGGCGGATGCGGAAGGACGTCTGATCTCCCTCGGGCAGCCGGAGGGCGAATGCGATCTCTGCGACATGCGCTGGGTGGATTCCAATCGCTTTCTGCTGGTCCGGGAGGGACGTCTGATCCTTAGCGATCTTGCCTCATCGTCCGAAACGCAGATCGCCGACTCCGTCCTCTCGTATGGGTTCCGTTTGGTCCGCTGAGGAGGTTCGACAAAGGCAGGGGAGGGGAGTTTTCTGGCCCCTCCCCTCGTGATGAGAGCGTGTCAGTTTCCGCCTCGCTCGTGAGATGAGCGCTCCGCGTGAAGCGCGGGAACATCCACCGATCCCAAGCCGAACAGGGAGGATCTGATGAGGCGCGTGCCCATCCTTTTAAGAGCCTTGCTCGGCCTTTTAGTGCTCGGGAGCGTGGCGGTTGCCGGGTTCCTCGCGTATGTGCGCCTGGTCGCGCCGCGGGAGCCGCCGACCCTGCCCCGGGTGACCCTGACGGAGGTTCTCCCGGAGAACCCCGCTGTCAACCAGCCGGTGTTCGTGTTTGGCCGCGCCAGCGATCCTGATGGCGTCGCTCGCATCGAGCTCTGGATCAACGGCCAGCAAGTGTCCGTGCAGACCAACCCGGACCCGGATGGGAACGTTCCCTTTGCGACCAGCCAGGCCTGGATCCCCAACGGCCCCGGTTCATATCTGATCCTGCTCGCGGCGGAGGATCGCCTGGGTTTCCGGCGGCAATCCGATCCCCGCATCCTGGAAATCCCTCCCGCCCCTGATCCGGCGGAGTCGGCCTCGCGGCCGCTGGCGCCGCAGACCCTGCAGTATGTGGTCGGGGAAGGGGACACCTGGGAGGGCCTGGCCGCCCGCTTCTGTACCACCGTGGAAGCGTTGCGCGGGCGGCACCCCGGGGTCA
The DNA here is from genome assembly GCF_025055495.1 of Thermoflexus sp. GTDB lineage: Bacteria > Chloroflexota > Anaerolineae > Thermoflexales > Thermoflexaceae > Thermoflexus. The sequence goes on from NZ_JANWXB010000075.1 coordinate 3,921, forward strand.
GCGAGCTCCGGCCGGGGGTGGTGCTGAATGTCTCCACGTGCCCGCCGCCGGCGGCAGAGGCGCTGCCAGGGGCGCCGGGCGCTCCAGGAGGAGGTGCTGGGGCGCCCGGAGGGCCGAGCGCTCCAGGAGGCGGCACGGGGGCGCCTGGGGGAGCGCCAGGAGCGCCTAGTAGCCCGGGAAGCCCTGGGGTGCCCGGAGGGACCCCGGGGATGCCACCAGAAGTCCCGCGGGTGGATCCAGCGCCTAGGCCGGCCCCAGGTCCGGGGGAGCCTTCAGGGGCACCACCGGCGGGGCCCGGACCGACACCTACCCTGCGGCCAGGAGAGCCTTCAGAGCCCCCTTCCGCAATGCCCACGTCGACGCCAGCGCCGGCGCCCGGCGAGGCCGAAGAGGCGAGGCCGGCGTCTCCGCCCAGGTGGGGAGGCATACCCCTCCTGGAGGATCTGATCGAAGACCTCCTCGCCCGGCCCGACATCGCCTGTGCCTTGAATCCCGAAGTCTGTCTCCCACCGGAGGGCCGGCCGCCTCGGGCACCCACTGACGTCCGCGCGGTAGTGGGGCCGGACGGCTGCTCAGTGGAGATCTCCTGGGTGGACAACAGCGACGACGAGCTCGGCTTCCGCATTATGGTCGCTCCGCCCCTGATCCCCGCCGCTGTAGCCCTGCTAGAGCCCCAAAGCGGGACCGGGACGCGGCTCCAGTTCGTCGACCGGACCCCAGGTAACCCGAATTGGGGCTACGCGTATGCGGTTGTCGCGTATAACGCCTGGGGGGAGACCTGGAGCGCACCCGCGCCGCTGGTGCGACGGACGGGATGCGCCTTGCCCGCGGGCGAGCGCCTGCCGCTGGCCGTGGAGGCTCTGGGGATCGCCCCGCGGGAGGGCGTGGATCGCCTGTATTGCTACGTTTCCTTAGAGAACTCTCCATTCGAGCGGGTCCCGCTGAGTGAGTTCATCCGCTTCGAAGGGGGAGCGTGGAACATCGCCCGCTACCTCAGCGGCCGCAACAAGGCCATCGTGAGGGCGGACGATCCACTGGAGATGGAGGTGGAGTGCCTGGGCTGGCAGGGCGGTTCGCTGGTGAACCTGGGGCGGATGCAGGCGCAGCACGGGTCAATGGATTGGGCCGGTGACCCCATGACCGGCACCTCGAACAACGGCGGCTTTACGCTCACTTATCGGATCTTCCACACTGATCCGTCGATCGATGACGAAAGCGGGCGGCCGCTGATCGACCCGCGCTATCCAGGGCCCTATAACCTGCGCGCCAGCGCCCGGTGGGAGTCATGCGCGCCCACGCCCGGCCTGCCGCCGAGGCCGCCGATGCCCTCCCCGTTTTCGCCGTTCCCACCGATGCCTCCTCCAGCTCCTCCCGAGCCGGGAAGGATATGCGTCTCCATGTCCGGGCCGGGGCTGGAGTGGGATTACACCCCCTTCGAGGGGGCACCCGTGGAGCCGCTTTACTACAAGGTCTATCGCCGCACGGCTTCAGATTACGGCACCCCTCGACTCCATCATCGAACCGATGGGCCGGTGCGGAGTGCCCCCCTCAGCGAGGAGCTATGCCACGAGACGGTGTTCTACAGCGTGAGCGCGGTGCTGCGACGCGATCCGATCACCGGAGCCGAGGTGGAGACCGCACGGAGCCAGGAGCTGGAGGTGCCGCCTTCCTGCGCGACCCTTGAGATCACGCTGGAGCAGTTCATGGTCATCGGGCCTACGCCGGACGGCGGCGCCTGTGCCCCGGGCGCGCCGCCCTGTGATGATCCGTCCGCGCTCGGCATTCCCTTTGTGGGACTGGGGGTATGTGGGATCGAGGGCTGTGGCGAATACGAAGTCTACGGGTGGTTCGACTTCAACGGCCAGCGCGTGCGCTGGAACTGCGACGGCGGTGGCTGTCCGCGCAGCGGGCTTAGCACGGGTTCGACACTCTCCGGCGCGGACATGTTCCTGGACCAGGGAGATGGGATGCGCCAGAACAACCACGTGCTGCGTCTCCCCATCCGCGGACCGCAGGGGTTGATGTTCTCCTTTTCCCTGCACGATCACGATAACTTGCTGGGGGATGACACCTGGGCCTTCAGCCCGGCACCTATTCCGCTGGCGCTCCCACGATCCCCCGCGGAGTGGCAGCAGGTCGACCTCCGCGTGCCGGTCCAGATCTTTCCGGCGGGCGTCCTCGAGCTCCGCCTGCGCGGGCTTCCACGATAGAGGAGGTGCCGATGAAGAAGACACTGTGGATGGTGCTGTTCGGATGGCTGTTGGCGAGCTGCGCCGGGTCGCCGGCAGGCCCGGGGCCCCGGGCCTGGATCGACGAGCCCCTCAACGGCGCCGCCCTGCCCTTAGGGCCTCTCTTGGTGCGCTCGCATATCGCTTCCGAGCACGGTGTGGTTTCGGTGACGCTGCTGGTCAACGGCGAGGCGGCCCGCACGGATAGCCCGAGCGATCCCTCGGGCCGCCTGGTGGAGATCACCCAGGTCTGGATGCCGCCC
>NZ_JANWXB010000421.1 GCF_025055495.1 Thermoflexus sp.
GAGATGGAGCTAACCCGGCCGAGCACGGATCAGGCTCCCGTGGATCCATTGGGGCATGTCCCTGCGGAAACCGGGTATAGGTCGGCTGGAATCCGTATTTTTCGCTATACATTTTTATTTTAACTCGAATGGTCATTGAATGACAAGGGATGCGAGGCGAAGGGGGCTTTCCTCCTCGGGAGGATTGGGGGCCGGGTGGGTTGCTAAAGGTGGCTCGCCTCCCCGATCATGAACGGATCCCCTCCGGGCATTTGATGAGTTCCTGGGATCTGTTGCACAATAGCCCGAAAGGGTCGGGGGAAAGATTAGGCTCATGTCCAGAACGCGTGCCGCTGGCGGGGTTCAATGACGAGGGGTGGGCCGGGATTGGGGGTAGTGGGGCAGGGGGATCGGGCCCTTTCCCGCCATCCGGCAGTTCGCTCTCTGGCCTGCACGCGTTTTGGATATGAGCCAACATTTTGGGGGCTGGGCAGGGGGTCGAAGGCCCCCCGCCCAGCCCCCAAATCAAAGGGGGACAAAGCGTTAGTGCTTCATTGTAACGATGCGGTGGAGGGTGGGGCAGAGCCCGGCCTTCATAATTCATCCACATCACGGAGGCGACCATGGGGATTCTGGATGGAAAGATCGCTTTGATCTTCGGCGTGGCGAACGATCACTCGATCGCCTGGGGCATTGCGAAGGCGATGCATGCCGAGGGGGCTGCTCTGGCCTTCTCGTATGCGGGTCCCGCTCTGGAGCGACGGGTGCGCCCCCTGGCGGAGAGCGTGGGGGCGACGTTCATCGAGCCCTGTGATCTGAGCGATGATGCCCAGATCACCGCGCTGTTCGAGAAATATCGCCAGGCCTACGATCGACTGGATATCCTGGTTCACGCGGTCGCCTTTGCGAAGCGGGAAGAGCTGAGCGGCCCCTATTACCTCACCTCCCGCGAGGGGTTCCGGATCGCAATGGACGTCAGCGTATATTCCTTCACCGCCCTGGCCCGGGAGGCGGCCCCTTTGATGAAGAACGGCGGCGCGCTGCTGACCATGACCTACTATGGCTCCGAGAAGGTGGTCCCTCACTACAATGTGATGGGAGTGGCCAAGGCCGCTCTGGAGGCCTCAGTTCGCTATCTGGCATATGATCTCGGCCCTCGGGGCATCCGGGTGAACGCGATCTCCGCCGGCCCGATCCGCACCCTGGCGGCGACCGGCATCCCGGGCTTTCGTTCCCTCTACAGCCTGTTCCGGGAGATCGTCCCGCTGCGCCGCAACGTGACCATCGAGGACGTGGGGGCGCTGGCTGCATGGCTGTGCAGCGATCGCGCCGCGGCGATCACCGGTGAGATCATCTTCGTCGATGCGGGCTACCATATCCTGGGGGTGACGGAGCGCTTGGTGGAAGAAAGCACCGGACAACCATAAAACAGGTCCGCGGAGGGTCTGAAAATGGGGTTCTGGAAGCGACGGGTTTCCATGGAGGAGCAGGAGTCCATGACCCCGGAGGCGCGACGCCAGCGCCTATGGGAGCGGGCGATACGCCGCCTACAGGCGACGTTGCCTTCCGATTCCCCATCTTGGGTCTTGAATGAGACCTTTGATCTCCAGAACGATGTAATGTGGCTGGATGTGGTGATGCGGGTCGGCCCGCGCTGGGTGAAGCGACGCTATCGCTACGATGGAGAAGTGGATGTGCTCTATTTCAGCGGTGAGGTTCCCTTCCCGGAGACCGCTCTGGATCAACTGCCCGCGGAGCGCATGATCTGGCCTTCCCATCCGCTCTCGCGACTTTCCACGTTGGCGGCGTAACTGGGGTTCCCGGCGGGACAGGCCACCAAAGGTGATCTGTCCCGCTCAAAATCCATAGCAATCCGCGATCACGGAATACACACCATGGGCAGCTTCCGAGCTCTCCCGGGGGTTTTTGGGCTGGGGCGCCGCCGAAGGCGGCGCCCCCGCCCCAAGCCGCGTTTCACGATGCGTGGAACAATCTCGATGGAGGGCCGGGCTTGATCCGTCCGCCTGCTTGCATTATAATAAAATCGCGACGGGACGTGGCGCAGCCAGGTTAGCGCACTGCAATGGGGTTGCAGGGGTCGGCGGTTCAAATCCGCCCGTCCCGACCACATCGGGAGTGGTCCCCGCCACTCCCGATGTTTATTTACGTAGGGCTTGCGCAGCGGCCTCTGCGAGAAAGCGGTAGGGAAGGGCGAGCCATCTCCCGCTTGGAGCAAACAGATCCCCCATTTTTGTCCGACGGTGTGAGGACAGGGCCTTGGGTCCGGGCTCCTCGCCAGCGAGGGGTCAGTCCCTGCCCCTTCCCACAGCCCTTAAGGCTGTGGGAAGGGGAACTTCAATTCCATACTAGGTAGGGCCGCTGAAGGCGGCCCCACCCACCCCTAAAGGTCCTGGGTTCTAAAATCGCGCGGTCTTTTCGAGGCTGTGGAAGGGCGCCCCCCTTCGGTGAGCCAGATTGCTTTTCAAAACGGGGCCTCTGTCTGGGGAGGGGGGCTACCCAGGGTGGTCTGTCCCGTAT
>NZ_JANWXB010000015.1 GCF_025055495.1 Thermoflexus sp.
GAGGCCCCCCCACCACCGGCCGGCCTTTGAGGGCCCCACTCGGCCTGGCATTTCTGGCTGGCGGTGGGTCCTGTGTCTGCGTATGGCGCGATTGAAGCAGGGGCGGGGGGGGCTCTGGCGGGCGAAGGGGATCGTGATCGAGCCGTTCGAGGCGTATGAAGAGAATGGAAGGGGAGCTGAGGATCTTCCCCCGACGCTTTCGGGCAGACGATGGGCGAATCTTTACTGTATTTCTGAATCCATGCGATCTGCTTGTATGGCTGATAAAAGGTCACATAGACGCCCCAATCGAAGAGAAACGAACTGGGAGGTTGTTGCTTGGGTGTATTGATCGATTGAAATAAAAGGGATATGAAGTAGTGGCGAGGATGGAGTTCGATCCCGGGCTGTTGGCTGTGGTTGGACCGTTTGGTGCTGGAGCTAAGCTATCCCTGGGCTGTCAACCGGTATGTGCATGCACATGGCAACTCATCCCCCGAAGGTCCTTGTCGCCGCCGCGGCCGCCCTGAAGCGGTATGCGTGTGTCTATAACAACCCTCGTGCTGCGTGGATGAGGAGGGACGCATTCCAGTGATGCCGCTCCTCCTCGCGGGCGCGGTGGTGGCCCTGAAGGTCATCGATTACGGATGGACGGCGTGGGATACCCACCGCTACCGCTGCGTGATGCGGGATCGGGTAGCCTTTGCGGGTGGTGCACCACAAGATAGGGGAGGACTTTTGGCCCCGCTGTGCCCTGAACGTGGTGCGGGAGCTGGTTGCGCCGGATGAGGAGCAGACGTGGTGGGAGGAGCCGGAAGGCGAGGATCGAAGGCCAATCATTTTTCGGGAGGCGCTGCGGTCGGAGCTGGTGCGGGGGGAAGGGACGCCGATGATTTTCGTTTCGGGGCGGCTGAAGCGGGCGCTGGAGCGGGTGGGGGCGGCGCGGGGAGTCCACTTCATCCGGGTGCCAGCGTTCTGAGGAGCGGCGGAGCGATTTGGATTTTGGGCTAACTTGCAGCCTCTCTCTCGGGGAAGGTTTGGGGGCAGGCGAGGCCGCCTTCGGCAGCCCCACCCACTCCCAAAACCTTCGATGCGGCACGACTTTACGGGCTCCTTTTCCCCGGACCTCTCCTCCTCGTCGCTCTTGGGGCTATTCGGGGACTGAAACGCTGTATTTCCGAGAAGACAAACCGCGCGACCTCTGCCTGAAACGGGGAGGTGATCGCCTCGCTTCGGCATGCTGGGTCGCTCTCCCCGATCCTACGGCCCGAGGGTGCCTTTCGTCGAAGGGATATCCCGTCGGCGGGGATCCAGGCGCACGGCCATGTCCAGGGCGCGGCCCAGCGCCTTGAAGAGCGCCTCCGCCCGATGGTGATCGTCCCGCCCGTAGAGCAGCCGGGCGTGCAGGTTCATCCGGGCGTGGACGGCCAGGGTTTCCAGGAAATGCGGGATCAGGGACGTGGGCAGCGCCCCGACCGCCGGGCCGCTGAAGGCCAGGTCCAGCACCGCGTAGGGCCGCCCGGAGAGATCCACGGCCACAAAGGCCAGGGCCTCGTCCATCGGCACCCACGCGTGTCCCATCCGCACGATCCCCCGTCGATCCCCCAGCGCCTCATCCAGGGCCTGCCCCAGCACGATGGCGACATCCTCCGTGGTGTGATGGGGATCGATGTGCAGATCCCCGCGGGCCTGCACCTCCAGGTCGAAGAGCCCGTGGACCGCCAGGTGGTGCAGCAGATGGTCCAGGAAGCCGATGCCGGTTTCCACCCGCGCCTTCCCCTGTCCGTCCAGCCGCAGGAAGATCTCGACCGCGGTTTCCGCAGTGCGCCGCTGGCGCCGGGCTTCACGGGGCCCCATGGGGGACCTCCTGGGCGATTTCCGACAGGGCGGCCAGCAGGGCCTCGGTGTGCTCCGGCCGCCCGACGGAGATCCGAAGGTAATCCCGCAGGGGCGGCGAGGGGTAACGGCGGATCAGGATCCCACGTCGCAGGAGGGCTTCCCAAAGGCGATGGGCGTCCCCGCCGACCACCCGGCATAGGAGGAAGTTGGTCTGGCTGGGGAGGGGCCGAAGGAAAGGGAACTCCTGTAGCGCCTGGTAGAGCCGCTCCCGTTCCGCCACCAGCCGCGCGACGTTGGCCAGGAGATAACCTCGATCCTCGAGGGAGGCGAGGGCGGCCTGTTGAGCAGCCAGGTTCACGTTGAACGGCGGCCGCACGGCATCATATGCCCGGACCAGGTCCGGGTGCATCAGGGCGTAACCCATCCGGAGGGCCGCCAGCCCCGCCCACTTGCTGAAGGTCCGTATGATAACCAGGTTAGGGTGTTGCGGAAGCCAGGGGGCGAAGGTGTGGCCAGCGAACTCGAAGTAGGCCTCGTCCACGATCACCATCACGTCCTCCGCGAGCAGGTCCCTCAGGATCTCCTCCGGGAGCAGTCGGCCGTCCGGGTTGTTGGGGGAGGCCAGAAAGACGGCGGCGGGGCGATGGCGGCGGACGGCTTCAAGGAGCTCCGTCCGCGGGATACCGAAGGCCTCATCCCGATGGAGGGTGAGGACTTCCCCGCCATGCCAGCGGACGGAGAGGGCATACATTTCGAAGGTGGGCTCCACGATCAGGGCGGCGCGTCCGGGCCCGACCAGGAGGCGGGCCAGGAGGTCGATCACGTCGTCGGCGCCGTTCCCCAGGGCGATCCACTCCGGGCCGAACCCGGTGTATTCGGCCAGCGCCTGGCGCAGCGTCCTTCCCTGCGGGTCGGGATACTGATGCCATGCCCCTTGGGTCAGGGCAGCGGATACCCGCGGGGAGAAACCGTAAGCGTTCTCGTTCGCATGAAGCCGGATCAGGCGATCCGGGGATACCCCATAAGCCGCCGCCAGCTCCTCCGGCGAGACCGCCATGCTGTAGGTCAACTGCTCTCGAAGGTCCGGGCGTAGCCAGCGTTCGATCACGGAGATGCCTCCCGGGTGAGGTTTGGGAAAACGGCCGCTGATGGACTTCGCTGCCCTCAAGCGCGATCGGGGCTGCCGGGGGATCCCTTCAGCTGCTCCAGCACCCGTTGCCATCGAGGGGGCTCTTCCTCGAAGATATAGGTCACCGGGGCGACCACCACCCCGCTGCCCCCGATGGTCCGCAGCTGCCGGATCGCTTCGTTCAGGCGATCCTTCCGCACGATGATATGGATTGCGAACCATCCGGGGTCTTCCTCGCGGACGTAGACGCGGGAGATGGTAGGCCCCTGGAGGCCGCCCAGATCGGTCTGCGTGAAGAGGCGATGGGCGATGGCTTCCGCCGATTCCCCCCGCATGTTGGCGAAGAGCATATAGTGGCCCTCGGCGCGCAGATGGGCCTCGAAGAACTCCACCAGCTGGCGAGCCACCTCCAGGACCCCGGGGCGGGCGGTCAGCGCCTCGCGGTTGGCGATCAGGCAGGCCTGGGCGTGGAGGATCACACCGTCCCGCAACGGCTTCAGCCGGTTGTCGTGCAGCGTCGTCCCGGTGGTGGTCAGATCGGCGATGAGATCCGCATAGCCGATGCTGGGGGCCACCTCCAGGGTGCCCTCAGAGACTACCAGGTGGAATTCCGCGATCCCGCGTTCCCTCAGGAAGCGGCTCACCAGGTTCGTGAAGCGGGTGGCGATCCGAAGCGGGTGTCCTTCCCGGGCGCGGGATTGGGCCAGGGCGGCCAGCTCGTCCACGGTTTCGATCGGCCAGGCTTCGGGGACCGCCAGGACGAGATCGCAGTGGCCGTAGTTGAGGGCCTCGTGCAGGATCAACACCTGGGGGTCGTGGTCCAGGCGCTCCATCACCACATCGTAGCCCGTGATGCCGAAATCCACCCCGCCGTCGCGCACGCTTAGGGGGATATCTCCGGCCCGCTGGAAGAGCACGGTGACCCCGGGCAACGCCGGGATCCGGGCGACATACTGCCGGGGATTGGCCTTCTCCACCGTCAGGCCGCAGGCCGAGAGGAAGGCAAGGGTCGGTTCCTCCAGGCGTCCTTTGCTGGGCAAAGCCAATCGGATCTCTTGAGAGCTCCTTCCGATCGATCGCAAAGGGTTGAGAGCAGACAAGCTTTCCCTCCTCATTCTAAATTCAGGAGTTACGCCGGCGGCTATGAATTTAATTCTACTCAACCCGCAGTGCGCGTAGGAGAGGCGCTGGGCGCCATTATGATGTGGGAAGGAAAACGCTGGATCCTTTCCGGAATTGGGGACAGGCGGATCACCGAAAGCAACCCGCCGGCTTCCACGGCTCTTTACTTCGCCCCACGAGGCGGAGCTAGAAGAGATTTTCGGCATAAACTTGGGATGGAGGGAGATGGTGCTTGGACCCGTTATGCATTGGGGATTTGGAGAGCGGAAGCCCCTTGGGAGTTTCAGAGGGGCCATCGCTTCTCTTCTCTTCCTTCCCCACAGCCCGCCGGGCCGTAGGGGAAGAGGAGAAAACATCTTTCGGGGGCAGGGCTCGGGCCCTTTGGCCCCCAGCCCTGCCCCCGAAAGAAAAGTTGGCTGTGCAGCTCCTGAAATCCAGACAAGGTTCGGGGGTTATGAGCACGCTTCTGGATGCCTTACGGTCAGTTCCTTTGTTCAGCGGTCTGGATGAGGAAGCCTATCATGAGATCGGCCACTGGACGGAGCTTCTCTCCTTTCCGGCGGAGCATTACATTTTCCATCAGGGAGATGAGGCGGATGCTGTCTGGATTGTGGCGAAGGGGCGAGTGCGCATGCTCCGGCATGCATCCCCTGGCAAGGAGGTGATTCTTGAGCTCCTGGGTCCAGGTGAGGTGTTCGGGGGTGCGACCCTCTTGCTGAGCCGCAATCCCGCCACCGCTCAAGCCGCCACCCCTGTGACCGTCTTGCGCATTCCCCGGTCCGCCTATCTGGAGCTCCTTGAGCGTTACCCGCAGGTCGCCGTCCGCTTGCTACAGATGTTGGGGCGGCGGCTGGAACATGCGATGTCGATTCGCTCTCTGATCCTCGAGAAAGTAGAGAATCGCATCGCTTACGTGTTGTTGACTTTGGCAGAGCGGGCGGGGCGTCATGATCCTCAGGGCGTCTGGATCACCGTTCCGCTCTCGCGGGAGGATATCGCCCGCATGGCGGGGACCACGCTGGAGACCGCGATCCGCATCCTGAGCCGATGGACCCGCGCGGGGTGGATCCGCACGGAACGGGGCGGGTATATCCTGATTCGCGACCTGAAGGCATTGCAGGATCTCGCCCGTCAGGAAGAGCCTTAAAGATCCCTCACGCCATAGATCTGCCACCCCTTCTGCGGGAGATTTTGGAAAGCAGGTGGGCCGCCATGCATGTCGGATGGAGCAGTCAAGGTTTCCGATGAGGTGCCGGATGGCCAGCGCTCCTATCCAAGCTTCCATTCATAGGTGTGGGTGGGCATACGGGATCGCTTAGCGCTACCCGGGAGGTTGAAATGCAACAACCCCATGGTATTCTGAGGAGCCTTCCCGCCTGGGGCGTTATATTTTTAATAGCAGCCTGTGGGCGCGGGATGGCCTCTACCCCCACGCGGACAGTGCCGGCTGGGGTTCGTTTATCCCCTTCCCCACGGGTTCCGGAGGGGAGTGCGGTGCCAGCGACTCCGGATCTGCAGGGCACGCCGACCTATGGGACTGTGACATCCGAAGCCTCCCCAACGCCCTCCGCTTCGCCTGCGGCTTCAGGCCTTGAGATTCGATCCTTTCGAGCCGATCCCGAAACGATCATGCCAGGGGAGGCTTTCACGTTGACATGGGAGTCCACTGGAGCCGCTGAGGCCTGGCTGTATCCGCTGTCTGAGGGTCGGCTGCTCCAAGGCGTTCCGGTTTCGCCAACCGGCTCCCGAATCCTGACCGCTCCAGCGGATCTGCGTCGGCCGCTGGAATATATGCTGTTCGTTTTCGATGCCTCCGGTGTTTATGTCTACCGTAATCGGCGTCTGCCTCTTCGACAATGTCCGGATTCGTGGTTTTTCTCGCCCGCTCCAGCGGAATGTCCATCCGGCCCTCCCCTTGTCTCCTTTGCCGCCGATCAGCCTTTTGAGCGTGGCCATATGATCTGGATCCAGGACCGCGATGAGATCCTGGTGCTCTTTGCTGATGAGCATGTGCGCCGCTGGCGGGTGTTCGTTGATCTGTTTGAGGAGGGGATGCCGGAATATGATCCGACCCTGACTCCTCCACCGGGGCGGTTTCAGCCGATTCGAGGGTTCGGCCTCGTATGGCGGAATGACCCGGAGGTCCGGGATCGCCTGGGCTGGGCGCTTCGGCCGGAACAGGGGTTCACCACCCGGGTTCAGGGGACAGCGCGGGAACGATATAACGTATGGTTCATCCAGGCGCCAGATGGGGGGATCTGGGAGCTGGATCCAGAGGGCTCAGGATGGTCTTATCATCCCCCTACCCAGTGATCCTTGCCAGGGATTTTGGGACTTTGCCCATCTCCCCATGCCGCTTCGCGGCCTGAGGAGGAACGTTGGAGTGGCAAGGCGGGTGGCTTAGCTACCCGCCCCGCCACTCCAATCCCCGGGTTTGCAACAGAGCCTTTTCGCCTGAGGAGCAGGAGAGGGATGGAGAGTTCTAAAAGGCTGCCTTCTGGTCCAGCGCTGGAGGTGCTGAAGTTCTTCCTGTGACTGGGCTTCGCGACCTTCGATGGGCCGGCTGCGCATATCGCCATTCGGTTAGGTAACCCCTGGACCAGTCCTCACCACGGCGACGTTCATCGGGTATCTCTTGGCGGGCGTCCCCGGAACGATCCTGGCGACCCTGGGGATTTTTCTTTATCAGGGATGGTGGGCGGCGAGGCTCCTCACCCCGCCATCTCCAACCCTGGGTCGACAGCGGAGCAAAACTATTGCTTTGTCCAGTTATCAACTGGGG
>NZ_JANWXB010000053.1 GCF_025055495.1 Thermoflexus sp.
CCTATCGGGATTTCATCGCCTTCCATCCTGCGGAGACGCTGCGCCTGGCCTTCGTGACGGGCGGGGATCAGGAGACGTGGCAGAACAAGGCGCTGTGGGTGGGCCAGCTCGGCCCTTTCCTGGAAGGACAGCTCATCACCCCCCAGCCTCGTCGCGATTTCGCCGGCCTGATCCCCCGACGGCCAGCAACTGGCGTTTGTGGGCATGCCGGATCCCGATGGACCGGTTCCCCTACAAGGGGAGCCGCTGCGCCGCCTCCTGCACCAGCACCGGATATATGTCTATCGCGCGGGGCAGATCGAGCGGTTGACGGATGATCCCTTCTACCGAGACGAGCGCCCTCAGTGGTCGGCGGATGGCCGCTTCCTGCTGTTCGCCCGTCTGGATAACGAGAGCCAAACCTCTCTCTGGCTGATCCCCGCGGAAGGAGGAACGCCGCGCCTTGTTGTGGAATCGCTGAGCCCCTCCCCCGGCTGGTTGGGGAATTACGGACACATCGACTGGGAAGCGCTTTACGACTGGTGGAAAGGCCCTCCGCGGGAGGAGAACTCTCCGTTGATGCCGTAGAGAGCGCGTGGAGATGCTTGGAGCATAAACGTGTTAAGGAGAACAGTCGCAGAATGGAGCGGCATGGCGCGCGGGTGCTGGTGGTGGATGACGAGCCCGACCTGCTGGCGGAAGTCAAGCCGCTCTTGGAGCGGGCCGGTTTCCAGGTGCTCACCGCCCGCGACGGCCGGGAGGCCCTCGAACGCATCGAGCGGGAGGCCCCCGACCTGGTGGTGTTGGACATCCGGATGCCCGGCCTGAACGGGCGGGAGGTGCTGCGGCGGATGCGCCAGGCCGGGAACTGGACCCCCGTGCTCTTCCTCAGCTACGTCGGGGCCTCCGCGGAACGGGCCCTCGCGTTGCTGGAGGGGGCCGACGATTACCTGAACAAGCCCTTCGAGCCGGTGGAGCTGATCGCCCGCATCCAGGCGATCCTGCGGCGCACCCGGAAAGGACAGCCTTCCCTGGCGGCCTGTCGGTGGCTGCGCAGCGGGGAGCTCCTCCTGGATCGCCTCCATCGGCAGGCCCGGAAGGGGGAGCAGCCGCTGAACCTGACCCCGCGGGCGTTCGCCGTCCTGGAGTATCTGATGCTACACCCGGGGGAGCCGATCGCCCGCGAGCGGCTGTTAGACGCGGTGTGGGGCTGGTCGGAGGACTTGGGCACCCGCGCCGTCGACGTGCGGATCGCCGAGCTCCGGCGCGCCTTGGGGGAGGATCCGGAGGCTCCGCGCTGGATCGAGACGGTCGTGGGGTTTGGCTATCGATTCCGGGGCGAGGTGGAGGGGCAGCCGTGAGCCGCTGGCCGTTGTGGATCGGCACAGGCGCCTGCGGGGTCGGCGGGATCGGCGGGCTGTTGTTCCAGATCGGGGTCCTGCCCAACCGCGTCTTCGTCGGCCAAGTGGTGGTGGACCTCGCCGCGCTGACGTTCTGGGGCGGCCTGGGGATCGGCATTTTCGCCGGACTGCTCTGGGCTTTGGGCCGCTGGGGGGCGCGTCTATAGCTGGGGAAGCCCTCTCCAGCCTACAGCGACCTCGTCGGGATGTGACCGCGGTTCCTGCGGGCCCTGGAACACGAGCTGCGCAATCCGCTGGCCATTCTCCACCTCGGCCTGAACCGCTTGCGGACAGGGGGCGGGCTGGACGAGGAGGCCCGCGAGGCCCTGGACCGGATCGCCGAGCAGGCGACCCGCCTCCAGCGCCTGATGGAAGGGCTACGTCGCCTGGTGGATCTTGAGGAAGGCCGGATGGAGCGCATCCCGGTGGATCTCCGAGGGGTGCTCGAGGAGGCCCTGGCCCTCATTCGGGAATCGCCGGCCGGGGCGGCGCGAGGGGTGGCCCTGCAGTGGCCCCGGGTTCCATGGCCGCCCCCGCCCATTCAGGGGGATCCGGATCTGCTGGTCCTGGCGTTCCGCAACCTGCTGGACAACGCTCTGAAGTTCGCCCGCCCGGAGGATCCGGTGGAGGTGCGGGTATTCGAGGGCGCAGGGGGCGTCTATGTGTATGTGGAGGTGGCGGACGGGGGGCCGGGGATCCCGGAGGACGATCTGCCCCACGTGCTGGAGTCCCTGTATCGCGGGCGGAACGCCCAGGGGGTTCCAGGGAGCGGCCTGGGGCTGGCGTTGGTCCATCGGATCATTCGGGGCCACGGCAGGACCATTGAGGTCCGCAGCCGTCCCGGATGCGGGACGGCCGTGCGGATCTGGTTGCCGGTCGAAGGAACTCCTTCGCTCGCCCAGCGGATCCGGCGGTGGTTGGGCGCGCGGAATCTCTTCCCCGTCGGGCGGCGCCCTGGGCGGCAAGCCCAGGATGGGGAAACGCAGGCCCAGGCGCGCCCCCCGAGCGATCCGATCGTTCCCGCTTCTTGAGCGGAGGAAGGGAAGGGGGGAGGGGATTCAGCGCGGGCATCGCTCGCGGAGTCGCTCCACGGTGTGCTCCGGAACTGGCATCGCCCCCAAGAGGATGCGGCCGTCGGGGCCGGGGCCGTGGAAGTCGCTCCCGCCGGTGGGGATCAGATTGTAGATCTGGGCGACGGCCATCAAGCGGGCGATGTCGGCCGGGGAGTGATCGGGATGGAAAACTTCCAGCCCGGCCAGCCCCGCCCGCCACAGGCCCTCCAGGTCTCGGGGAAGCCCGGAGCGCCCCGGGTGGGCCAGGGCGGCCACGCCGCCGGCCGCCCGCACAATCTCGAGGACCTCCCGGGGATCCAGCGGCCGCCGGGGGACATAGGCCGGGCGGCCTCGCCCCAGCCACCGCTGGAAGGCCTCCGCTTCATCCGCCACATACCCTTGCTCGACCATCGCCCGGGCCAGGTGGGGACGTCCCAGCGCGTCCCCTCGGGCCAGCTCCTGCACGCGTTCCCAGGAAACCGGCATTCCCAGCTGGGTCAGGCGATGGATCATCGCCTGGATCCGTTCCACCCGTTCCGCCTGCATCTCCTCCAGAAGGCGGAGGAGATCGGGGTGCACAGGGTCCACAAAATACCCCAACAGGTCGAGCTCCTCCTCCGATCCGCCGACGCTGATCTCCACACCGGGGATCACCTCCAGGGGTGTGCCGCGGGCGAGGGAAGCCGCCTCGAGCGCCCCCCGGGTGGTCTCGTGGTCAGTGATGGCCAGATAGCGCAGACCGCGCGCGAGGGCCTCCTGCACCACCTGGGCGGGGGACCACAGGCCATCGGAGGCGGTGGTGTGAACATGGAGGTCGAGGCGGGAACTCATCGCTTTTCGATCACAAACCGGATGGCGGTTCGCTCCTGATCGTTGATCTTGATGTCGGTGAACTCGGGGACGCAGACGATGTCAATGCCATCCTGGGCCAGATACGTGCGGGCGATGCAGATGGCCTTCACCGCCTGATTGACGGCGCCCGCGCCGATGGCCTGCACTTCCGCCCGTCCGCGCTCCCGGATGACACCCGCGATGGCTCCGGCCACGGCTGTGGTGCGTGATTTGGCAGCCACTTTAATGGTGTCCATGATCTCCCTCCGTGAAGCTGGGGGATGAGGCTGAGAAACCGCGGCCAGCGAAGATGGACTTACCGCGCAATCTGCTATCGGAGCGTTTCTCCTTTCAAGGTGGGAAGATCCCTCGCCACGGCCCGCAGGACTTTAGCGAAGGGTGCTGGGGTGGGAAAGGCTGTCTTCGGCTCCTTCCTCCGCCATTGAAAGTTTCCAATCCAATGCTGAGGATGCAATGTTAATTATAGCCCCCAGCGGCGTAACTCCTAAGGGTGAACTTGTCGAGCACCTCCCAGTTGGAGAGGCTTCTTGGGCCGCGATGGCCCCTCGCTTTTATCGGGAGAGCCGGCGCACGATGCGCCCCCGGCTCAGGTCATAAGGGGAAAGCTCCACCAGGACGCGATCTCCCAGAAGCACCCGGATGTAATACATGCGCATCCGGCCGGAGAGATGGGCCAGCACCTCGTGGCCGTTATCGAGACGGACCTTAAACATCGTGTTCGGCAATGTCTCCACAACGGTCCCCTCCACCTGGATAACGTCCTTCGCTTTCTCGCCTCCCTTCGCCATCGGGCCTCCTATGAAACAGGGATCTCTCTTTTATTGTAAGGGAATATTGCCGCGGGGGCGTGGGGTGCAGAAGGTGCCCCTCGCCCCGCCGAGGCCTCCCTTCTCCACTCTTATGGGGTTTTGCCACATGGGGAGGGAGGAAGCAGAAAGGGGAGGGGTCCGCTTGGTCCTCTAAAAGCCCTCGGGGTTCATGGTTTGCTAAAACTGGGCGTGATCAGCTCAGCGGCCCCGGATCTGCATCCACCAGGCCTGCCAGGGTTGAAGGGTAGGGGTTGGTGTCGGGTAGGGAGTAGGAGGGGAAGGGATCCGCTCCAGGCGATAGGGCGTTTCATAGGGGCGGATCATCCCGGCTTCTACACGGGCCCAGCGGGCCACAAACTCCTCGCTCCGCACATAGCGAGCCTGCTCCGCGAGGCGAGTTGCCCGTATCTGTTCCGTAGCGATCGCCTGTCGCAGGCGCTCCGCCCGCTCCACCCGCTGTCGGTAAAGCTCCAGATTCCCCCAAGCCACATGAGCCAGGAGCATCATTCCCATCAACACCATTAGGCGGATCAGCCATCGGCCCGCCTCGCCCAGCCATCGGCGCATAAGTCTCGATTCCCTTGAAGATAGAGATTACGGGGATAAAAGACTTCGGCTCACGTTCAGAGCTCGTGCAGCCGGTTTGCGGATTTTAGACGTGAGCCGGGACTCAAAGCCCCGGAAACAAACGAACCGCGCGGCTTCCAGGACAAAAAAAGGGCGTGGGAAACGGCTACATTGCCCTCCCCACGCCCTGTGTTCATGGAGCAGTGCCGGGGGCGGGATTTGAACCCGCACGGGCGTATGCCCACCACGCCCTGAACGTGGCGCGTCTGCCAGTTCCGCCACCCCGGCGGTCTGTATTCAATTCTACCAGGGCTTGCCTCGCTGTCAAATCCCAGGTGCGGCAAATTCCGAATTCGGCCACATCTCGAGCGCCCGACAGAGAAGAGATGAAGTCGCCAGACGAGGTTGGGGGGTGGGGCGGGCTGCGGAGTTGCCCACCCCACCCCTCAGAATCCGGCGGATGGCTTCCACGCCAGGCGGAAGACCATCCGACCCCGCGGCGGTCCGGGCGGGGGAGCCGACCCCAAACCAGCCCCAAACCCTCGAACGGCCCGTGGCCTTCCCTACTAAGATTCGGATATGCGTGTTCATCCGTGGATGGCGCTTCCCCAGCTTATATCGCGATCGGAACACGGGCCTGGGCGCGCTCCTGAGCGTCCAGAGCGGCGATGGCGGCGATGAAGACGATGTCCTGCACCTCATCGCCGGTCTGGAGGACATGGACCGGCTTGCCCATGCCCAGGAGGATCGGCCCGATGGCCTGGGCATTGCCGAGCCGCTGCAGCAGCTTATACGAGACGTTGGCGGCCTCCAGATCCGGGAAGACCAGGACGTTGGCGTCCTTCACCCGGCTGAATGGATAGCGCTCTTCGATGATTTCCGGCACCACCGCGGTGTCCGCCTGCATTTCCCCATCGATCAGGATATCCGGCCGCCGTCCTCGCACGATCTCCACGGCTTGACGCACTTTCTCCGAGAGCGGATGGCGGGTGCTGCCGAAGTTGGAGAAGGAGAGCATGGCCACCCGCGGCTCGATGTCGAACCGCCGGGCGAAATCCGCTGCCATGATGGCGATCTCCGCTAGGTCTTCCGCGGTGGGCTCGATGTTCACGGTGGCGTCGGTGAAGAAGTAGACTTTTTCCTTGACGATCATAATGTAAAGCCCGGCAACCTTACGCACCCCTTCACGGACCCCCACCACCTGCAGGGCGGGGCGGATGACGGCGGGGTAATCGTAGGTGAGGCCGGAGATGAAGGCGTCGGCGTCCCCCATCTCCACCATCATCGCCCCGAAGTAATTGGGCTCCAGCAGCAGCTCGCGGGCCAGGGGGAGGGTGACACCTTTGCGTTGCCGTTTCTCAAACAAGCGCTGGGCGTATTCCTCCAGCCGTGGGAACTCCGGCGGGTAAACGATCTCCGGACTGCAGCGCAGGCCCAGCTCCTGGATCCGTTGGCAGATGATCTCGGGGCGACCGATGAGGATCGGGCGGCCGATCCCTTCCTCCTGAACCAGCGCTGCCGCCCGCAGGATCTTGGGCTCCTCTCCTTCTCCAAAGGCGATCCGTTTGGGAGCTGCTTTAGCCTTGTTGATGATGAAGCGCATCACCTGGGTGCCTTTCCCCAGGCGGGCGGCCAGCCGCTCCCGGTATTCCTCGATGTCGATGTGAATCCGGGCCACACCGGTCTCGATCGCCGCCTGGGCGACCGCTGGAGCTTCCCACAGCATCACCCGCGGGTCCAGCGGCTTGGGGATGATGTAATCGGGCCCGAAGCGCAGGCTCTCCAGCCCGTAGGCTTTCAACACGCTGTCCGGCACATCCTCCCGCGCCAGGGCGGCCAGCGCCCGGGCAGCGGCCAGCTTCATCTCATCGTTGATCGCCCGCGCCCGCACATCCAGGGCCCCGCGGAAGATGAAGGGGAAGCCCAGGACGTTGTTGACTTGGTTGGGGTAATCGCTGCGGCCGGTGGCGACGATGGCATCGGGACGGGTCTCCTTCGCCAACTCGTAGCGGATCTCGGGATCGGGGTTGGCCAGGGCGAAGATGATCGGCCGTTCGGCCATGGTTTTCACCATCTCCGGGGTGAGGACATCGGCCACCGAGAGCCCCAGGAACACATCCGCCCCGCGGATGGCCTCCGCCAGGGTCCGGGCGTCGGTTTCCACAGCGAAGCGCTCTTTGTAAGGGTTCATTCCCTCCTTGCGGCCTTTGTAGATCACCCCCTTCGTGTCCAGCATGATGAGGTTCTCCTTACGCACCCCCAGCTTCACCCAAAGATCCGCACAGGCGATGCCGGAGGCCCCGGCCCCGTTGATGACCACCTTGATCTCATCGATGCGCTTGCCCACCAGCTCCAGAGCATTCAACAGGGCCGCCGCGGAGATCACCGCCGTTCCGTGCTGGTCATCATGGAAGACCGGGATATCCAGGATGGCCCGCAGGGTTTCCTCGATGTAGAAGCACTCCGGGGCTTTGACATCCTCCAGATTGATACCCCCAAAGGTGGGGGCGATGGCCTGCACAATCCGGATGAACTCGTCGGGATCGCGGGTATTCACCTCGATATCGATGGCATCGACGTCAGCGAATTTCTTGAAGAGCACGGCCTTGCCCTCCATCACCGGCTTGGAGGCCAGCGCCCCGCGATCCCCCAGGCCGAGGATGGCCGTGCCGTTCGAGATCACTGCGACCAGGTTCCCTTTGGTTGTGTATTCGTAAGCCAGGTCCGGGTTCTTCTCGATCTCGAGGACCGGGTAGGCGACGCCCGGGCTGTAGGCGAGGGAGAGATCCCGCTGGGTGATCATCGGTTTGGTGGGGACGATCTCCAGCTTGCCAGGGCGGCCTTTACGGTGATATTCCAGCGCGTCTTCGCGGAGCATGGAAACCTCCAGGATTTCAGGCTAAGTTCCGGCCAGGACGACGGAGAGGCGGGAGGCCCCCGCAGGCGTTGGTTCCCATTTCCAGCATAATTCCGGGCGATCTCTCCGGCAACCCGGGCGGGCGAAGGAAACGCAGGCTCGCCTTTCGAGCTTTCCCAAGGGCTTTGGGCCGCCGAAGGCGGCGCCCCAGCCCAAAAAATATTTTTTTCTCCCTCTCCCCAGGGCCCCTGGGGAGGGGCCTGGCCCGCTCCCCTCCCGAAGGCGCTTGGATTGGACTTGACGCCTGAAGTTGCACATGGCGTCTCTCCTCTCCATACAGCGGTCGAGGGAAGGGATCGTAGCTCATGCGGCAATGATTCCAATTCGGTTCGGTTACAATAGCGTTACAGAAAGGCACATGGGAATCGGCGACTTCGATGGCCTGATGTTGCTCCTTTCATCTCATTCGATCTGGAGGTTGGGGAATGCGTCTGTGGGGAGCCTCCGCGAGTCCATCCCTGGATCCCGCCTTTGAGCGGCTGAACGCCTCGCTTTCCTTTGACCGCCGCCTTTATCCTCAGGACATCCGGGGCTCCATCGCCTGGGCGCGGGCCTTGGCCCGGGCGGGTCTCCTGACGCCTGAGGAATGCAATGCGATCGTCACCGGCCTGGAAGCGGTGAAGGCGGAGCTGGAAGCCGGCGCCTTCGCCTTCCAGCCCACCGATGAAGATATCCATACGGCCATCGAGCGAAGGTTGACGGAGCGCATCGGACCGGTCGCCGGCAAACTGCACACGGGCCGGAGCCGCAATGATCAGGTGGCCACGGACCTGCGTCTTTTCCTGATGGAGGCATGGCCCCGACTGGATCAGGGGCTGCGGGAGCTCGAGGAAGCGCTGGTGGCGCAGGCAGAAGCCCACCCGGATTTGCTCATGCCGGGCTATACGCATCTTCAGCGGGCCCAGCCGATCCGTTACGCCCACTGGTGCCTGGCCCACGCCTGGGCCTTCGAACGGGACCGGGCGCGATGGCGAGATGCTTACCCCCGCCTGGCGACGCTTCCCCTGGGCAGCGGCGCCCTCTCCGGAACGCCCTTTCCGATCGATCGGGAAGCGCTGGCCCGGGAGCTGGGCTTTCTCTCCGTTTCCCCCAACAGCTTGGATGCCGTCTCGGATCGGGATTTCGTCGCCGAGTTTCTTTTTATTGCGGCGATGATCGGCGTTCACCTCAGCCGGCTGGCGGAGGATCTCATCCTTTTCACTAGCGCGGAGTTCGGGTTTGTGGCCCTGGACCCGGCCTACACCACCGGCTCCAGCCTGATGCCTCAGAAACGCAACCCCGATGCTCTCGAGCTGGCCCGGGCTAAGGCCGGGCGTCTCGTCGGCCACCTGACGGGATTTCTGACCGTGCTGAAGGGCCTTCCTTCGGGCTACAACAAAGATCTGCAGGAAGACAAAGAGCCGGTCTTCGATGCGTTGGACACGCTGGAGGCGCTGTTCGCTGTGCTTCCTGGCCTGGTGCGGACCATGCGGCCTCGGCCGGAACGGATGCAGGGCGCTCTGGAGGAAGCGATGCTGGCCACGGAGCTGGCGGATTATCTGGTGCGCAAGGGGGTCCCGTTCCGGGAGGCCCATCGGGCGATCAGCGGGCTGGTGGAGGAATCCCTTCGCGAGGGCCGGTCGCTTTCCGCCCTTTCTCTGGAGGCCATGCGCCGCCACCATCCTGCTTTCGACTCCGACGTCTATGAAGCTCTGAATCTGGAAGCCGCCGTGGAGCGTCGATCCATCCCAGGGGGCACTGGGCGCGCCGCCATCGATGCGCAGATCCAAGCCTTGCGGGCATCCTTGGACCGTTCGTTATGAGAGGGCTTCCGCCCAACCCCGAAAGATGTTTTCTCCTCCCTCCCCATGGCCCTCTGGGCCGCGGGGAGGGAGGAGAAAGGGGGGAGGGGCCATCGCCCCTCTGGACAGGCTTCCGTCTCTAATTCACAACTGGTCGAAGCCATAACGCTCGCGCAGCGGCTCGATCAGGGCGGGATCATCCACCCGGGGGGAGTTCACCCGGGCCGAAACCGGGTAGGCGATCATCCGGTCGGCCGGGTAGGGGCGCAGGATCTCCTGCCAGGCTCGGGGACCAGCAGTATCATCCAGCCAGATCTCCTCGTGCTCCGGCAACAGAATCACCGGCATCCGATCGTGAATCCGGGCGACCCGTTCATTAGCCGCGGTGGTAATGATCGTGAAGCTCTCGATGACCTTCCCCTCTGGGCTCTCCCAGCGATCCCACAGCCCGGCGAAGGCGAACGGCTCTCGATCCTGCAGCCCGATCCAGTAGGGGATCCGTCCGTGCGGTGTCCGCTGCCACTCATAGAACCCGTCTGCCAGCACCAGACAGCGCCGCCGGCGGAAGGCCTCGCGGAAACTCGGGCGTATCGTCAGCGTCTCCGCCCGGGCGTTGATCAACCGATTCCCAATCGCCGGATCCTCTGCCCAGTGCGGGATCAACCCCCAGCGGAATAGACGGATCCGCCGGGTCCCATCGTTGAGCAGCGTGGGGAGCGGCTGGGTGGGGGCGGCGTTATATCGGGGCTGCCACGGCACGTCCGGCCACTCCGCCCGGAACCGCTCCATCAGCCGTCGAGGCTCCGTAAAAATCGTGTAACGCCCGCACATCGGGTCCTCCATCCGCTCGTCACCGGAATCTTGCGCCCAAATCGTTGTTACGTGGCTGGGAACCAGTCAGACGAGATGGAAGGGTTCCACCCCTAAAAGCGAACGGCGCAACTCCCGTTGTTGAGTGGGGAAACCCTCAGGAGCCGGGGAGCTCGGAGTTGGTTTTACCTACTCCGCTCGGCCGGGCTGGGTGTCAAGGGCCCTCAGCTCCTGAGATCCTCTCCTCGTCCGAGGGCACTGTGTTCGGATCCACGATGTAGCGCCACCAGTTATGGGAGATCCCATCGGTTTCCCCGGGGGCCCTGGGGAGATGGCGGAGCCACCATCGATGATGTTCGCGGATATCCCCCCCGCCCCATTCCGCGCAATTCACCCATCGCCCTCGGCCCCGCAAATCCGGGAAATGAAGCCAGTCATCGCAGTAGCTCCACACGTCGCGAGGGTTTCCCCAATCGTAATCCCGCTCGCTGTTTGGAGCGAAATGGATCGTGCCGACCTCGGCCTGGCCGGGCGCGATGAGCTCATATCGGGTGAAGCGCCGCCAGAGATTGCACGCCTCTGGGACTCCAGCGAAGACCCGCTCCATGATCGCCTCGGCCCGATGTCCGAAGTTCTCCAGCATTTCGCCCACCCCGCGCTCATACGAGAATCCCATGATCACAAAGCGCCTTCCCGCCGCTTCGGTTCCGAGCAATGGGGGGGCGTTGCACCAGAAGGCGCCAGGGCCAGCCATGCGGGACTCGTAGAATCCGAAATAGGGCCCCCCGAACAGCCAGAGCTCATCGATCTCCCCCCGGGCGATCCGACCGATGCCGTCGCAGAAGTCGAGGATGGTCCGGTAGTCCGCGGTGTCCGGCTCATGCGGAGGCTGCCGCCGCTCCAGAACCGCGCGGTAGGTCTCCCACGTATACTGGAAGCCATCGATTTTGACGGGAAAGAAGGGGAAGTCCAGGCGGGCGGCGATCTGATAACGGACCAGCCCGCCGCTACACGCCTCCAGATCGGCGATGTAGCCGTCCACCAGCTCCTCCACCCGGTTCCAGCCCCTCGCCTGGGAGAGGGGAAGGTTGCTCGCGACCGGGGGATCGAAAACTATGAGAAGGACCCGTGGGGAAAGCCTCGGCAAAGCCGCTTCTTTTGGGCTCATGTCCGTGAGTTTCCGGAAAGAACTTGAGCAAATCCCTGGATCCGCTCATCGGATCTAATTTTCCCCCCACGGCCTCGTGCTTTGTCCATTTTTCATTTGAGGGTTTTCGGGGGCGGCGCGGGGGGCACGCACCGCGAAAGATTTTTTCTCCCCCTCCCCATGGCCCTCTGGGCTGTGGGGAGGGGGAGAAAGGGGGGAGAGGCCTTTGCCTTCCGAACCGGCTTCGGTTCCTCAAATCCCCAGTTGATAACTGGA
>NZ_JANWXB010000104.1 GCF_025055495.1 Thermoflexus sp.
AATTGCTGCCCAAACCCCCGATAAGGATCACCCCCACCAGCCAGAGGGACCAGGACCAGGTGAAGTGCTCGGGGCTGACGGCGAAGAGGCTGGCGATCCAGAAGGCGCCGGCCATCCCGCCAAAAACCCCCGCCATGAAGAAGGCCAGAAGCTTATACGCCACGATGTTGATCCCCAGGGCCTCGGCGGCGATATCGTGGTCCCGGATCGCCATCCAGGCGCGGCCGATGCGGGTGCGGGCCAGATTGGTCATCGCCAGCACCGAGAGCGTGACCAGGATAATCATCAGATAATAAATATCGCGATCGCTCTGGATTACCCAGGGGCCGATCGAGAGGGTTCCTGGGGGTAGTGAGAAAGAGTGTCCGCGTTCCCCGATACGGCTCACATACTGGGTGATGATGAAGTCCACCGTAATGAACTGAGCGGCCATGGTGGTCATGATGAGATAGAAGCCTTTCACCCGGGCGGAGGGCAGGCCGAAGAGCATGGACCACAGCCCGGCTACGATCATCGCCGCAAGGAAGGCCAGGGGATAGGGAATGTGATACTGGAGGACCAGGACCGCGCAGGTGTAGGCGCCGGCGGCGATGAAGGCGGCGTGCCCGAGGGTGACCTGCCCGGTGTAACCGATCAGGAGCTGCACCCCCATGGCGGAGAGGATCGTGTAGCCGATCAAATTGGCCAGGGAGAGCCAGTAGGGGGAGGCGATTTGAGGGAAGATCACGAACAGGAAGACCAGCAGCCCCCACATCCGGAGTTTCACGAAAGTCGTTGGCCACAGGGCCTGATCCTGTTTGTAGGTCTGATAGAACACGCCGCTGGGGAGATGCATCCGCATCGCTTGTGCGCTCCTTGGGGGATCTCTGGTTTACACCCGCTCGATCCGCACCCAGCCGAAGAGCCCATAGGGCTTGATCAAGAGCACCAGGGTCATCACGAGGAAGGGGAAGATTTCCTTCACCCCCCCAGGGGTGAAGCGATCCAGATAACCTCCCGCCAGGTTCTGGAGAACCCCGATGATGATCCCCCCGAGGATCGCTCCGGGGATTGAGTTCAGGCCGCCCAGGACCACAGCGGGAAGCACCAGGAGGCCTAGATACCCCACTGAGATGTTGACGCCGTTGATGTTGCCCAGCAGCGAGCCGCCCACCCCGGCGGCCATAAACGCGATGGCCCATGCCGCGGCGTAGACGAACTTCGGGCTGATCCCCAGGGACATCGCCGCCATCTCATCATCGGCCATCGCCTGCATGGCCAGACCCCATCGGGTATAGCGGAAGAAGGCTACCAGGATCCCCAGCAGCGCTAGAGCGGCGAGGAAGCTCCATAGGTAAACCTGGCCAATCACCACCGGGCCCAGCCGGATCGGCTCATAGGGAAACACCGGAGGATGGAAAACCCGAGTGTCCGTTCCCCAGATCAGCTCGATGACGCCTCGGAAAAAGAAGGAGAGCCCCACCGTGACCATAATGATCGTCAGCACTGGCTCTCCGATCAAGCGTCGCAGGAAGATGCGCTCCGTCAAAATCCCCAGGACGGTCCCGATCAGCAGAGTGGCCAGCAGGGCGATGGGGAAGGGGAAACCCCAGCCATAAAAAGTGAGGGAAACGTAAGCCCCTATGAGGGTGAGTTCCCCCATGGCCATGTTCAGCACGCCGGAGCATTTGTAGATCAGCACCCAGCCCAGGGCTACCAGGGCGTAGATGCTGCCGACCATGATGCCGGTCAGGACAAGCTGAACGAAGATCTCCATGGCATCCTCGCTTCGCACTGAGGATCTCTGCTGGGGACAGAGCTAAGCGTCAGCGGAGGGCCACCGCGGTGGCCGCTTCTCCAGGAACGCGCAGATGCCCTCCTGGGCATCTGCGGCCATGGCGTTCAGGGCCATGACCTCCTGAGCGTAGGCGTAGGCCTGGGATTGGGGCATCTCCAGCTGGCGATAGAAGGCCTGTTTGCCCAGGCCGACGACGAATGGGCTGGCGGCCGCGATCTTCTCTGCCAGGGCTCGCGTCTCCGCCTCCAAAGCCTCCCGAGGGACAACCCGGTTGACCAGCCCATACATGAGGGCCTCCTGGGCGGAGATGGGCTCCCCGGTGAGCAGCATCTCCATCATTTTCTTGCGAGGGAGGTTCCGGCTTACTGCGACCATAGGGGTGGAGCAAAACAATCCGATCTTCACCCCCGGGGTGGCGAAACGGGCGTCCTCTGAGGCCACCGCCAGATCGCAGGTAGCCACGAGCTGGCAGCCGGCAGCGGTCGCTAGGCCGTGAACCTGGGCGATCACCGGCTGGGGGATGGACTGAATCGTGTTCATCATACGGGTGCAAACTTCGAAAACGTGGCGATAGAAATCTGGGGATCGGCCGACCAGTTCGGTGAGGTCATGGCCCGCGCAGAAGACCGGCCCGTTGCCGCGCAGGATGACCACTGCAATCGCCCGGTCCTCTCCGATGGCCTGAAAGCACTCCGTGAGCTCCAGCATGTGGGCCACCGAAAGGGCGTTGCGTTTTTCTGGGCGATTCATGGTCACGAAGGCGATCCGGCCCCCCGTCTCGAAAAGGATGTGCTGATAAACGCGGGTCGCCACCGCCGCCATGGCCCCCTCCTGAATTGCGTAAGAGACGAGATCCTTACGGCTTGAGCGCACGTCCGGGGCGGGGATGGACGGACTGGCTGTCGGCCCATCATGCTGGGGTCACTCCTCCACCCCGTGGGACACCAGGAGCTCCATCCTTTCCGCGGGCGCCCATGCCGGGATCGGCTCCAGATCCACGATGCGCAGATCCGCCCGGATCTCGTTTACAGTGCCGTCCTCGTAGGTGATCGTGGTCTCGAAGTGAACGTCGCGGGCCGCGGGGTCGTAGAGGGCCTGGACGATAGGCTGATAG
>NZ_JANWXB010000209.1 GCF_025055495.1 Thermoflexus sp.
GTGGGGCTTTTATCCGCTCTTCGCCCTCTCCGGATTAGGCCGGTTGCTGGCGATGGGCTTTTATGCTCGAACTGTCCTGCGCGCGCTGTCGCCCTCTTCTTATGGATCCTGAGATCCAGCTTCGAACCGGGGGTTGGGGGGACGGATCCGCCGTCCGCCTCTCCTTTCCCCCCTGCCCTCCTCCCCATGCCGATCCGGGGTGTGGGGAGGGGGGAAAGCCAAGCTGGGGTTTGGGGTTGCAACAGAGCCCTGTCGATATAATAAAGCTGGGATTCGATAGCTCTCTGCGAGCTCCGTTCGGGAGAGGTTGGCGATGAAGGAACCGCTTTGGGTGCCCTCAGAGGAGCGGAAGCGCCAGGCGAACATGACCCGCTTCATCGAGTATGTGAACGCCCGGCACAACCGGAACTTCCAGACCTACTGGGATCTCTACCAGTGGTCCGTCGAGAACATCCCCGATTTCTGGGCGACGGTGTGGGATTTTGTCGGGATCATCGCCTCCCGACCCTATGCGCAGGTGGTGGACGATCTGACGCGGTTTCCAGGCGCGCGATGGTTCATCGGGGCGGAGCTGAACTTCGCGGAGAACCTCCTGCGCCATCGTGACGATCGCTTGGCCTTTGTGTTCCGGAACGAGCAGGGGCAGCGGCAGACGATGACCTACGCGGAGCTCTACGACACGGTGGCGCGCCTGGCCGCCTCCATGCGCCGCATCGGCGTGAGGCCCGGGGATCGGGTGGTGGCCTATATGCCGAACCGGATCGAGACCGCCGTCGCCATGCTGGCTGCCACGAGCCTGGGCGCGGTATGGGCTTCTGTGGGCCTCGATCTCTCCGCCCCAGCCGCCCTGGATCGCCTGGGCCAGCTGGGGCCGAAGGTCCTCTTCACGGCGGATGGGTATTTCTACAAGGGCAAGCGCTTCCTCACCCTGGAGAACGCGGCGGAGGTGGCAAAGAACATCCCGTCTTTAGAGAAGGTGGTGGTGGTTCCTTACGTGACCGAAGCGCCGGACATCTCCGCCATCCCCCATGCGGTCCGCTGGGAGGAATTCCTAACGCGGGAGCGCGGCTTATCGATCTCGTTTGAGCAGCTCCCCTTCGAGCACCCGGTTTACATCATGTTCTCCTCGGGGACCACGGGCAAGCCCAAGTGCATGGTGCAGAGCGCGGGAGGGGTGCTGATCAGCCAGCTTCGGGAGCTGATCCTGCACACCGACCTGAAGCGAGAGGATGTGATCACCTACATCACTTCCCCCAGCTGGATGATGTGGAACTGGCTGCTCAGCTCCCTGGCGGTGGGCGCTACGATTGTTCTCTACGATGGGAATCCCAACCACCCGGATCCCTATGCGATGTGGCGGATCGTGGAGGAGGAGCGGATCACGATCTTCGGTTGTAGCGCCAGCTACATCAACGCGTTACGCAACCAGGGGATCTCACCCGGGAAAGCCTGCGATCTCTCTTCCTTGCGGGAGATCTCCCAGACGGGCTCTCCCCTTTCGGCGGAGGGGTTCGAATATGTGTATCGGGAGATCAAGGGCGACCTGCACTTCAACTCGATCTCGGGGGGGACAGACATCAACGGCTGTTTCGCCGCGGGCAGTCCGATCCTCCCGGTCTACGCCGGGGAGGTGCAGGCGCCGGCTCTGGGGATGAAAATCAAGGCTTACGATGAAAACGGAGATCCGATTTACGATCAGCCCGGGGAGCTGGTATGTGAGGCACCCTCCCCATCCATGCCGCTCTACTTCTGGAATGATCCGGATGGCCGGAAGTATCGGGAGGCGTATTTTGAGTTCTACCCGAACCGGAACGTCTGGCGCCATGGGGATTACATCATTATGCACAGCGACACGGGGGGCATCACCTTCCTGGGCCGCTCCGATGCGGTGCTGAAGCCCTCGGGCGTGCGCATCGGCACGGCGGAGATTTATCGTCCTCTGGAGTCCCTGCCCGAAATCGCTGACGCCCTGGCGGTGGGACAAAACTGGAAGGGGGATCAACGGATCGTCCTTTTTGTCAAACTGGCCCCCGGATACGCCCTGACGGAGGAGCTGAAAGAGAAGATCCGCCGGACGCTGCGAGAGCAGGCCTCGCCCCGCCATGTGCCAGCGATCATCCTGGAGGCGCCGGACATCCCATATACCCTCAACCTGAAGAAGGTGGAGACCGCTGTTGCCAATATCCTCAACGGGCGGCCGGTGGTGAATCGGGACGCGCTGATGAACCCTGAGTCCCTGGATTTCTACCAGCGCATCGCGTCGATGTTACAGCGAATGGAGGATTGAATCCGTATTAGGGGTAGGCGGGGCCGTTGGAGGCGGCCCCGCCTAACCCTAAAATTTCAATTTATCCATCCCCCGGCCTGCAAGGCCGTGGGGAGGGCTGTGTTTCAGATGTTGGAGAAAGGCCGTCGTAACGATCGTGGGTCTTGATACAGGGTTCTTTGTCCCGCTGCTTAGAGGCCTTCCAGAGTGAAAGGGGCTCTGGCGCGACTGGATTGAGGATCGCGCATATGGGATTGTATCGTGCTTGACGCTTTCCGAAGGCAACTTGGGTGGCGACTCCGATAGAGACGCCTTCTTGAGGGGAGCAGGTAAAGCCTCTCCCTGAGACCCAGAGGGCCTCTCCCCTACCCTATCCCTCCCGCAGCCCGGTGAGGGCGATGCCGCGGGTGAAGTAACCCTGGAACAGGAAAAAGAGCAACAGGATGGGAACGCTGTTGAACATGGAGCCGGCCAGGACCACCGAGTAAACCGTGTAGTATTCCCCCTTAAACCAGCTCAGGCCCAGCGGGAGGGTGAAGTTCTCCGGAGAGTTCAACACGATCAGGGGCCACATGAAGGCATTCCATTCCCCCTGGAAGGTGAAGAGGGCCAGGGTGAGCAGGGCTGGCCGGCTGATGGGCAGGACGATGCGGAAGAAGATGGTGAACCATCCGGCCCCATCGATCATCGCCGCCTCCTCCAGCTCCCGGGGCAGGTTCTTGTAGAACTGGGTCATCATGAACACCCCGAAGGCCCCGGCGATCCCCGGCACGATCAGCGCCGCCAGGCTATCCAGCAACCCCATCTGCCGGATGATCAGGAAACTTGGGATCAGCGTAACCTGGCCGGGGATCATCATCGTGACCAGCATGGCCCAGAAGAGCAGATCCCGCCCCGGGAAGCGCAGCCGGGCGAAGGCGTAGCCTCCCATGGCGCAGAAGAGGGTGCGGACCACCGCCAGCAGCCCGGCTACGAAGGCGCTGTTGAGCAGCCAGCGAGGGAAGAGATGCCGGAACTCCGTGACCACCTTCAAGTAGTTGTCCAGGGTGAAGGGGATCGGCAGGAAGAACGGCGGCTCATACAGATGCGTCAGGGGCTTGAGGGAGAAGACGACGGTCAGGAAGAAGGGCATGACGGCGATGATCGACCACCCGATCACCACCCCGTAGAAGAGCGGCTTCTTGATCCGATCCCACCATGCGAATTCATCTCGATAGCGAACGGCGGGCCTGGCGGGCGCGATCGCCTCTACAGCCATCTCACACCTCCGTCGGACGCTCGATCAGGCGGCGCTGGATCACCGTCACGATCAGGATCATCCCGGCCAGCACAAAGGCCACCGCGGAGGCCCGTCCCATGAAGGGTGTGGTGCTCTGGAAGGCCCACTTGTAGATCAGATAGGCGATGGTAGTGGTGGAATCCAGTGGTCCGCCTGCCGTCATCACGTAGATCTGATCGAACACCTGGAAGCAGCCGATCACCCCCATGGTGACCACAAAGAAGATCACCGGTCGCAACAGCGGGATCGTGATGTGGCGCAGCATCTGCCAGCGGTTGGCCCCGTCGATCATCGCCGCCTCATAGTACGTGACCGGGATATCCTGAAGGCCAGCCAGGAAAATCACCATCATAGTCCCGGTGGTGGCCCAGATGTTCACGATCATGATGGTCGGCAAAGCGAAGGTCGGGCTTGTGAGCCAGTCGATGGAAAGGCCCAGGAGCTGATTGATCACCCCGGTCTTCTTGAACAGCCAGAGGAAGATCAGGCTGATCACCACCGAGGAGGTCACAGAGGGGACATAGAACAGGGTGCGGAAGAAGCGACGGAACTTGATCTCCTGATCCATGGCGAAGGCCAGAAGCAGGCTGATCGCCGTCTGCACCGGGACCACCACGGCGACGTACTTCAGGGTGTTCGGGACGGCTTTCTGAAGGAACAGGTTATCTCGCAGCAGGTATAGATAATTCCCCAGCCCGATCCATCGGGGAGGGCTGAACAGATCGAAATAGGTGAAGGATAGATAGAAGGCATAGGCGATAGCGAAGACGCTGAAGACCAGGAAGACGAACAGGTAGGGGGAGAGCAGAATATACGCGGCGATCCATTCCCCCAGCTGACGACGCCGGATCCGAATCATCTTCCCCCCTTTGCAGGCTGATCGAGGGGCACTCCTTTCCCTTCCCTCCCTCCTCCCCGAGGCCCTCTGGGCTTCGGGGAGGAGGATAACAATTGCTCTGTTGCAAGCCTGGGATTTGGAGGGCTTTTCTTAACCCTCCTCCCGCTGCTTCGCGGCGTGGGGTGAGCGACGCCACCTTGGGCAGCCCCGCTCATCCCCAATGCCCCGGATGGAGTGTCAGAGTCCCCTGGGGACAGGTCAGGGGCCTGCCCCCAGGGGGAACGATGCGTTACTGCTGTTCTTTCAGGGCCTTTCGGACCTCCTCGGCGGCCTGTTTGAAGCTGGCTTCCACATCCTGCCCTTCGAGGTAGATCCGCTCCAGCGCCTTGGCCATCTGCTCGTTCACCACATCGCCTCGCAGGCCCCACATGAACGGCGTGCCGAACTCCGCGCCCTTGAAGATGACCAGCGATTCGGGGCGGGTCTTGAAGTATTCGCTCTCGGCGAGCTTGGCGCGGGACGGCAAGGCGAAGCCGGTGGAGAGCACGATGGCCTGGCTCTCCTCGCTGGTCAGACAGTTGATGGTCTTCCAGGCCGCCTCGGGGTTCTTGCTGTTCTTAGAGATCACATAGGCCACGGTGAAGATGAGGTTCCCCCGCCCCTTCGGCCCGCTGGGCGGGAAGGTGGCGCCCCATTTGAGGGTCGGGAACTGCTCCCGTAGGTAGGGGATCAACCACCCACCCTCGAAGACCATGGCCAGCTTCCCCTGGCCGAAGCCCGTGCCCTGCCAGTCGACCCCCACATCAGCCGGGATAGCTCCGATCTTCTCCGCCCGGAAGGAGGTGTAGAATTTCGCTGCCTCGATCACCTCCGCGCTGTCCAAAGTGGTGTCGCCGAAGTCGGGCGTCATGATGCGCCCGCCGTTCTGGAAGACGAAGATCGGGAAGCGCCCTGGATCCGCCGGGACGCCCAGGCCGTAAATCCCCTTGGCAGGATCCGAGAGCCGACGGGCGGCGTTCTTCAGGTCCTCCCAGGTCCAGTTTTCGTTCGGCTCCGGGATCCCAGCCTGGGCGAAGAGGTCCTTGTTGTAGAACAGGGCCAGGGTGTTGAAGTCCTTGGGGATGCCGTAGACCTTGCCGTCCGGCCCAGTGAAGGCATCGATCAGGGTCTTGATGAAGTCTTCTTTCTTCACCCCGGCCTGAGCCATATAGTCATCCAGAGGCACCAGGACGCCCTTGGCGGCAAAGAAGGGGAACTGGAAGATGTCCATGTAGTAGATGTCCGGCTCCTCGCCGGAGGCGACCAGCGTCTTGATCTTGGCCCAGTAGTCCCCCGTGATCGGCTCATACTTGACGACGATGTCTGGGTTCTGAAGGGAGCAACGATACAGCAGAGACTCCAGCAGGGCCGTCTCCTGGGGGTTGGCCGCCCATCCGGAGAGCCGCACCGTGATCCTGGGTTTTTCCACCTCCCTCACGACCTCCTTGGTGACTTCCACCACCTCGCGGGTGACCACGGGGGTGGGCGTGGCCGCCGGCGCGCAGGCCGTCACGGCCAGCGCGAGAACCGCGAGCAGGAGCAGGAACCTTTTCATGGCAACCTCCTTTCAGAATAAAGGAGTTTGGAACCGTCGGGCCTCGCCCGGCGCGACGGTGAATTCCCCTTCCATCCGGCCGATCCATAACCGCACCGGGATGGGCTTCGCGGTCGGGTTACGCAGCAGCACCTCCAGGCGATTCCGCTGGCGATCCCATTCCCCGGAGAGAAGCAGGCCATTGCCAAGCCAGTTCTCCCAGGTCCCGCTCTCCCAGGCGGCCGGCAGGCTTGTTCCAATGTGGATCCCATCCTCCCGAGTCTGGACCACCAGATGATGCAGCGCGGTGCACAGAGCGCCATGGGCCGTCCCGAAATACTGCATATTCCATCGCCCCTCACTGTCCACGGTCTCCGCGATCCCGCCGTGCATGGAGAAAGCGGGGCGGATCTCCTGTAGCGTCTGCCATGCTCCTTCTCCGTCGCCCTGCCATGCCTGGATGGTGGCCAGCGCCGCAGCGGCCCAGGGAAATCCCCACTCGCTGTTCCCATGGCCCACCATCCGTCCGGCGTAACGCTCCCGGTAGGCCCGAACGGTCTGAAGGGCCCGCGGATCTCCCGGCCGGATTACTTCCATCGGGTAGATGGGGGCCAGGCTGCTGACGTTCAGACGATCCTCCTCCTCCGAGGCCTGAAAATATCGGCCGTTGTAAAGACGGTCCAGGGCGCGGCGCAACCCGGCGGCGACCTGAGCGCTCCGCTCGACCCAGCCATCCTCCCGGCCCAGCAGGCGGGCGGCCTGGACATATCGCTCCAGCAACCGGATGGTTCCAGCAAGCGTGATCCCTTCATTGCGCACCCGCACCGGCCGCTCGTCGACTCCCACCATCGGGCGGATCTCCAAGCCGAGCGGCGTCTCCTCCACCACCGCGTGCAGGAAGAAAACGGCCAGTCCTTCCAGAAGCGGGAAAACCTGCTCCAGGATCCGGCGATCCCGGGTGAAAGCGTATTGCTGGAACAGCATATTGGCGTAGGCGGCATTGTTATGGACCTGCTCTTTCTGGTGCACCCAGACCCCATAGGCAGGCTCGCCTCGATGGGTCAGCTCCCAATCCCACTTCAATCCGGGGGCATCAAAATCCTCCCGGGCGTGGCGCTCGGCGACCTCTCGCGTGCGGAGGAAGAAGCCGACGGCCGCTTCCGCTTCGGCCCGGTGGTTCGCCTCCAGGAGCGCCCGGTGGATGAAATAGGCATCCCAGAACAGGTGAGAGGACCAGGTCAGTCGCAGGTTGCCCACCGGGAGCCCACCGGAGACAGGGTTCTGGGTGGCCTTAAACAAATAGCGGCTGGTCCGATAAACCCGATCGAACACCGGGTCCGGGATCTCAAAGCGAGAGGCCGCAAAGTAGGCTTGCCAGAACGCCCGGGTTTGAGCGTGGAGCGCTTCCGGTCCCTCGGCCATCGCCCGGGGGATGAGGTCGGGGTCCAAGGGACCGGCGTAATCATCGACG
Source organism: Thermoflexus sp. (assembly GCF_025055495.1). Lineage (GTDB taxonomy): Bacteria > Chloroflexota > Anaerolineae > Thermoflexales > Thermoflexaceae > Thermoflexus. Next base: position 7,428 of record NZ_JANWXB010000209.1, read on the forward strand.
ATGGCAAAGTAGTGGGTGAAGGCGGTCCCCTCCCCTTCCAGCCACCAGACCTTGCCTTCCCGGCCCCATCGCTGGGCCTCCGCCAGCGCCACTTCGATAAAGCCTTGGTAAGGGCTCAGCCGGTAGAAGGCCGCCGGACGCCCCTCCAGGAAGGTGAGCGCATCGAAGGGATCCGTTTCGTGGCCTTCCTCATGCCATACACCCGGTGCCGCCCAGACCCGCAGGCGAACCGGCCGGTCGAAGCGGTAGCGGATCACCAAGAGCGGCCGATCCGGGCACAGGAAAGTCGTCACCTCGGCTCGAGCCACTCCCCAATCCACGGTGGTGTAAACCGTTCCCTCCTCCGGGACAAAGGTCTGAGCGAACGCCTGGACCTGACCCGCCTGGCCCTCCACCTCCACCTCGTAAGCGGTGTAGCCGAGGGGGGCGAGCTCCGCCCAGGGCTTCCCGTCCTTGGGCAGCGCGGTTCCGAAGGGCGGGTGGCGGGGCGGGACCACATCGACCAGACGGTCTTCTGGATAATAGCGATCCGACTTATACCACTGACAGCGATCCAGATACGGGTGCCAGCCGTTGGGCGGTCGGTCCGGCACCATCGCCCCGGTATAGCCGATGAGCACAGCGTCGTGGCCGTTCCCCAGGAACGCGTGATAGTAATCCCGTGGCAGGCGCATTGCTCGCTCCGATTTGAATCGTTTCAGTCACCGTGAAAAATCCATCCCGATGGAACATCATTTCCAGGAATTTTAGGTTTCCCGAATTGGCGCTCAGGCGGACGCTCGACGGATCAGAATCGGTCGGATCAGGGTGGGGGGGGAGATTTCGCCGTTGACCGCGGCCAGCCAGGTGCGGATCAGCGCCTGGCCGATCTGGTCCATGGGCTGGCGTAGCGTGGTGAGAGGTGGATGGGCCTGGGCCGCCATCGGGATATCGTCGAAGCCGATCACCGCCACATCTTGGCCCGGGATCCGCCCGGCTTCGTGGAGGGCCCGCATGGCTCCCAGGGCCATCAGATCCGTGGCGGCGATCAGAGCGGTGAATGGGAGGCCTTCCGTCAGCCATGTTCGGATCGCTTGGTATCCGGCCTCCATCGTGGGACGGGCGATCCGGATCAAGGCCTCTTCGAAGGGAAGGCCGGCCTCCGCCAGGCCTTTTCGATAGCCCTCAAAGCGATGGTGGGCGAAAGTGAAAGAAAGCGGCGGGCTCAGGTAGGCGATCCGGCGATGGCCCTTCCCCACCAGGTAGGCCACGGCCTCCCGAATCCCGGCCTCCCCATCGACATCCACCCAGGGGAACTCGCCGTTCTCCTCGATCCGCCCGAAGGCGACAAAGGGGATTCCAGCCTCCAGCAGGTGCGGGATACGGGGGTCCTGACGCTGCAGATCGATGAGGAGGAAGCCGTCTACCCGTCGGCCTTTATAGAGGCGATCGATCAGACGCAGGTCGGCGGCGGGGTCCCGGCAGGTGGCGATCAGGAGATCAAGCTGATGATCGGCGCAAGCATCTCCGAGGGCGTGGATCAACTCGAGGAAGAAGGGATCGCTGAGGCGGCGCTCGCCGGTGGGGAGGATCAGGCCGACGGTATCGGAACGGCGACGTTTGAGCTGTCGGGCTCCGGCATGGGGGTGGTAGCCCAGCTCGGCGATGACCTGCAGCACCCGTTCCCGGGTCTCCGGCCGCACCGGCCCGGAGTTATTGAGGACATAGGAAACGGTGGCGGGGGAAACCCCTGCCCGCCGCGCCACATCCCGGATGGTGGCCATCCTGTCCTCCACGCTGACCACCAGGAACGCGAATCCACCGCTGGATTGAAACGTTTCAATTCCAGGATAACAGAAATGGCGGAAGCTGTCAAGGGGATATGATCCGGGGGTTCTTCATCGGCGAAGGCCGAGAGCCGTTCAGAGAAGGGGATGGACGTCGAAGCCGACCGCCCCCTTATCTTTCGGAAGCAGAACAAAGTTCCCTGGCGGGAAGGATCGCACGCTGTCCCTTCCCGGGCCTCTCACGCCACAAAGGGCTTCAGGTGCTCCTGCGCCCATGCAGTGAGCGCCGCGTCCCACCACTCGAGATAAGCCGAGAAGAGCTCCACATCCAGAGCGGCCCCGAAGGGGAAGACGGTCTGACACCAGACATCTCCATCCTCATCGAAGGAGAGCTTGGCCAGGTTATAGGTGTCGTTCAACCGGTTGGCTGCATGCAGGGCCTCCAGGCTCAGGTTCTCTGATCCCCGCCCTCCGAAAAGGACATAGATCAGGATCCGGTTGATCCGAGGCTGATGGTGGATATAACGCAGCATGATTCGATAGGTAGAGGGGCGGCGGACGATCAGGGGCTCACTCTCGCGGGCGGGGCGGTGGACGATCTCCCATCCTAGCTGTTCCAGGGCGCCCGCTAACACCTGCGTGAACGCCTGTTCATCTTCCAGGGCCTGGATTTGTGTGGATTTCCGCATCGAACCCCTTTCGCCGGACTATCGGATGGAGAGGATGACGACGGCCTCATCGCCGCCATCCCCATTATAATCCTATAACCGCCCTCTTGTGAAGAGGGATCTTTTGCTGCATCCCACACAAAAGACGGTATCAAGTAGATCCTCGCTTTCCAATTCGGGCGACTGCGCGGACGGCCTTCAGGATGTGAAGATAGCTCCCGCACCGACACAGGTTCCCTGAGAGGTATTCGCGAAGAACCTGCTCATTCGGATCCGGCTCCTTCTCCAGCATGGCGATCGCTGAGAGAATGAAACCTGGAGTGCAGTAAGCACATTGGAAAGCGAAATGCTCGATGAATGCCTGTTGCACAGGGTGGAGGGCGTCGTCTCCCGCCAGGCCTTCCACCGTCAGGATTTCCTGATGGTGGACCTGGGAGATCAGCAGCAGGCAGCTGCTGACCGGCCGGCCGTCCAGGAGCACGGTG
>NZ_JANWXB010000233.1 GCF_025055495.1 Thermoflexus sp.
CTGCGGTGAGGTTGGAAATATCCGGATCCGCTATCAGGCAACCCTTGGCGGAAACCTTGCGGAAGCAGATTACGCCTCTGACCCCCCTATCGCCCTGATGGTCCTTGACGCCGTCGTGCGGACCCAGAAGACGGAGAACAGTCGGGCAATCCCTATTGCTGAGTTCTTTCAGGGATTCTACACAACCGCCCTGGAGCCAGGGGAACTCATCGTTGGGATCCAGATCCCAGCCCCTCCTCCTGGGGCCCGCATGACCTACCTCAAGTTTCGCACGCGTTCCGCAGAGGATCGACCGTGTTTAGGTGTAGCTGCTCTGGGGGTTTTCGAGGATGGAATCTGTCAGGACCTGCGAGTGGCTGTGGGGGCGGCGTGCGAGCGGCCCTGGCGCCTTCCGGAAGTGGAGCAGCTCGCCATCGGGCGCTCGCTGGATGAGCGAGCGATCCGGAGGATCGCACAGGGCTATGCGGATCAAATCGAAACCCTGAGCGATCTACGGGGATCCGCCGATTACCGCAGGCGCATGATTGAAGTTCATATTCGAAGAGCCCTGGAGGAGATACGCAATGGCTGTGGGCTGCTCAGTGCCAATGCGGGACGCTGAGGCGAAGGTGCGCGGAACGATATCTCACCTCGCGGATCTCCGGCTTCCGGGAATGCTGGTAGCGAAGGTCGTGCGCAGCCCCTTTCCCCATGCCCGGATCCGCCGCCTGGATCCCCGACCCGCCATGGGGATCCCGGGGGTAGTCGCTGTGCTCACCGCGGAAGACTTTAACGAGTCAAGGGCCCCACGCCTCTTCTACGGAGTGGATCGAAGAGACCAGCCTGTGGTCGCCCGGGATCGGGTCCGCTACGTGGGAGAGCCCGTCGCGGCGATTGCTGCTGAGACCCTGGAGGCAGCGGAGGAGGCTGCGCGAGCTATAGAGGTGGAATACGAGGAATGGCCAGCGGTGTTCGATCCCCTTGAGGCAACAGAGCCCGGAGCGCCTCTTGTTCATGAAGATTGTCCGAATAACATCTTCCTCCACACCCGCTTGCGCCACGGCGATATAGAAGGGGGATTCGCAGCAGCTGACCTGATCGTGGAGGAGACTTATACCACCCCGCCTGCCTCCCACGCCGCCCTGGAACCCCATGGGGCCATCGCCCAATGGGAAGATGGTCGCCTCACCCTCTGGAGCACTACCCAGGCCCCTTTCGCGGTCCAGGAAACGATAGCGGAGATCTTCGGCCTTCCCCGGGAATTCGTGCGGGTGATTGTCCCGCCGCTTGGAGGCGGATATGGAGGAAAAGGATATGTCCGCCTGGAACCGATCGTCGCTGCCCTGGCCTGGAAGGTCAGTGGCCGCCCGGTTCGCTTGATCCTGGATCGCTCCGAAGAGTTCATTCTCCTCACCCGGCATACCGCTCATATTCGCATCCGGACCGGCGTTCGGAGCGATGGAACCCTTACCGCCCGCCAAGTGGAGGTCTACTGGGGAGCCGGGGCCTATGCGGATATCACCCCACGTTTGCTCCGCGGCGCTGGCCTGGTGCGGGTGGTGGGGCCATATCGGATCCCCGCTGTGCACGTGGATGCTTATGGGGTTTACACCCATTTGCCGCCCGCCGGTCCGTTCCGAGGCACTATGAGCTTCGAGGGCGCATGGGCTTACGAATCCCATATGGATACAATCGCCTGTCGGCTGGGGATTGATCCTCTGGAATTGCGACGGAGAAACCTCCTGCGCCCGGGCGATCGCTTCTGCACTGGGGAATTGATCGAAGAGGCCTTCTTCCTGGAATGTCTGGAAGCCGTCGCTGAGTGCTTGGGATGGGAGCAGCCACATGAAAAAAAGGGGGAAGGAACCCGACGACGGGGACGGGGGCTGGCCATCATGATGAAGAGCACTCTCCCCCGCTCCCGTTCCGAATGCCGGGTGGTCTTGCGGGCAGATGGACGGCTGGAGCTTCACACCGGGACCGTAGAGATGGGACAGGGGGCCCACACAGCCCTGGCACAGATCGCCGCGACGGAAACCGGCCTCCCGCTGGAGCGCATTGAGGTGATCGGACCGGATACCACCCGGGTCCCCTATGACGCCACCACCAGTGCCAGCCGATCCACCAGCATGATGGGTGCGGCCGTTCAGGAAGCGACTGCCCGGCTGAAGGAGGAGCTCCGCCGGCGGGCTGCTCCCCTCCTGGAGGCAAACCCGGAGGAACTTATCGTCCAGACGGGAAGGGTGGCGCTTCGGGATCGGCCGGAGGAATGGATTGCGTGGGAGGAGATCCTGCGTCGGCACAGCATGGAAGCCCTGGAAGCCCACGGCGTCTTCGAGACGCGGGGCGGTCTGGACCCGGAGACCGGCCAGGGGATTGCCTCCCCCCACTGGCATCAGGGGGCTGGAGCGTGTGAAATCGAAGTCGATGTGGAGACAGGGAAGATTCGGATTCTACGTTACTGCGCGGCAGCCTACGCAGGGCGGGTGGTCAACCCCGCGCTGGCCGAGCTCCAGAACCAGGGCAACGTCATTTTCGGGTTGGGTCAGGCCCTGATGGAGCAAAT
>NZ_JANWXB010000277.1 GCF_025055495.1 Thermoflexus sp.
GGATGGTCTGGATGATGCTTCCTGTCTCCCAACCGATCTGGGAGCGGGTCCCTCTCCTGGCGTATGCGGAGTTCCCCTGGCGCTGGCTAGGCCCGGCGGTGCTCCCTCTCGCGTTGCTGATCGGCCTGGGGGTGGATGCCCTTCCGCCCCGAGCGCAGGGCTTATGGATGCTCTTCGCATGTGGAATGTTGATCGTGGGTAGCCTCGGGCTGCTGTATAACGGGGGCACGCATACCCGTCTCCTCTACCCGAGCCTGTCGGATCTGCACGCTTATGAGCGATGGCATCGGTATCCGGGCCTAACCAGCGTGGGGGAATTGTTTCCCCGATGGGTCTGGGGCGAGATCGAGGGCTCGCCGATTGAAGAGGCTTATCGCGCACGCGAGGAGCCAATACGCCTGGATCGGGCCAGCCTGCCGCCTGGGGCATCCGTGCGGACGCTGAAGCTGGGACCGCTGGATCAGCGATACGCCGTGGATCTTCCTGTGGAAGGGAATCTGCGCTTTTATGTCCTGGCGTTCCCCGGATGGATCGTGCAGGTGGATGGACGGCCGGCTCCGATGTGGGTGGAAGCCCGCACCGGATGGCTGCGGGCGGAGATTCCTGCTGGCTCCCATGAGATCCGACTTCTTTTCGGGTCCCTCCCTCAATGGCGACTCCTAGAGCTCTTCTCCATGGGGCTGGCGATTAGCGGTTTCTGGCGCCTGATCGCCATCTGGCGCCCGGGCAGGATCACGGGATCGCGCCTCCGGGCTGTCATCACCCGAGCCGCCAACTTCTCGCAACATGTGCAGGCGATCGGAGGAGCATGGAGGGCATGGTCGGCCGCCGAGCGGTCCATGCTCCTGATCGGAGGCCTCGCCCTCCTCGGTCAGGTGCCTTATCGGCTCTGGCTAGCGACGCGGGTGACGCTGGATCGGCCTCCTGGGGCCACGTCCCATCTGCAGGTCGATTACGCCAGCCGGATTCGCCTCTTGGGCTATCGGATGGAGCCTGCGGACGCGACACCCGGCGGGCAGGTTCGCCTGACCCTGTGGTGGCGAGCGCTGCGGCCGATGGACGATCAATACAGCGCCTACGTTCATGTCTATCCGGTCAGCGGGGAGCCACGCCTGGCTTTCCAGAGCGATCATATGCATCCGGCAGATGTGCCCACCAGCGCCTGGGACGTGGAGCGGGTGTATCAAGACCTTCACCTTCTGCGGGTGCCGGAGGGAACGAAGCCTGGCCTTTACCGGATTCGGGTGGGCCTGTATGAGCGGCTGAATCCGGGGAGCCGCTTGCGGATCGATGGCTCCGGAGAGGACGGCTTCGATCTTCCGCAGCTGCTGGTGATTGCCCGGCCGGTCTCCCCCGTGATGGAGCCGATCGTTTTTGGGGGAAAGATCCGTCTGGCCGGCGTGGAGGCGCCTGCGGAGGTGCCGGCAGGAACCCCCTGGGAGGTCTGGCTGGCCTTCGAAGCCCTACGTCCTCTGGACGTCGATTACACGCTGTTTGTGCACGTGGTGGATAGAGAGGGAAATGTAGAGAGCCAGCGGGATCTCTGGCAACCCACCTCGCGCTGGCCAGTGGGCGTGGAAATCCCCCTCGCTATTTCGTTGGACGGCTTGTCCCGTCCAGGTCGCTACGCGTTGCGGATCGGGTGGTATAAGTGGCCGGAAATCCTCCATCTGTTGCTTGACCTCCCTTCGGCTTCCGAGCCTGCTTACGTCCACCCGGTTCCGATCATGGTGCGATAAGGTTGTGCCTCCAGAGGCGATGCGCTGAAAGTATGCTCTCCCACGCGCCGGTTGATCAAGCTTTATCTGTCCGGGCGAGGCTGCTGATCGTGCTTTCGATTTCATAGGGATTTGTGGACGTGTAATCCCCCTCCCCGCAACCCGAAGGGATGTGGGGAGGGGGAAGAAAAGACTCCAGGGTGCGATGGCGGGTCAGAGGTCTTTGGCCCCCAGCCTGCCCTCAAGAGATTTTTCTCCCCCCTGCAGCCCCTCGGGGACGCAAAGAGGAGGGAGAAAGGATAGCCTAGAGGTGTGGGGCTGGGAGCCTTCGGCTTCTGGCTCCGTGCCTTTAAAACTCCAGTAGCGTTGCCTAGTTGGAGCGAGGCTCAAAATCAACAAAGCGGAAGGGAGGAACGATGAGGCATGAGTGGGGGTTCTGGTTGCTCCTCGCCGGATCCGCCCTTGCGGGCGGGCCGTTGCTCTGGCCGGGATTCCCGCCCTCCCACGATGGGGTGCTGCATGTCTATCGGGTGCTCGAGATGGATCGCATGTGGCGGGCGGGCGTTCTCTATCCGCGGTGGGCGCCGGATTTGGTCTTCGGCCTGGGCTATCCCCTTTTTCATTTTCTGGGCCCTCTTTTCCCCTGGCTGGGGACAATCGCGATGCAGATGGGTCTCGACCTGGAAACCAGCGTAAAGATTGTCCTGGCCGCGCTGATCGTCCTCGGGGGCGCGGGGGTTTATCGTCTAGCCCGCCGCTGGGGAATCCATGAACTGGGCGCCATGGTCGCCGGGCTGACGTATGTCTACGCTCCCTTCCGGATCCGCGAGCTCTACTGGCAGGGGGACTTCCCGCAATATCTGGCCCTCAGCTTGTTGCCGTGGACGATGGAGGCCTTCCACGGATATCTGCAGGAGGGGGGATGGGTCCGTCGCTGGGGGGCGGGGGTCGCCTACGGGCTGCTGCTGCTGAGCCATAACATTACGGCTATGCTGGGCACAGCTGCCCTCCTGGGATATGGCGTGCTGTTGGGGATCACCGAACGCCCGCCGCGCCAACGGGTGATGGGCGCCCTCTGGGCTCTCACCCTGGGCTTCGGGCTATCCGCCTTCTTTGTCATCCCGGCGCTGCGCGATCGTTCGATCGTTCACCTGGATCGCCTGCTGCAGGGTCATTTCGATTTCCGGAAGCATTTCCTGGGCCTGGATCGCTTGCTTTCGTTCGTGCCGTTGCAGGATCAGAGCCTGGGAAACCCCCAGGAGGTGCTGACGCTGGGCACCCATCAGGTCCTGCTCGCCGCGGCTGCCTTTCTGAGCTGGGGGCGTTGGACCGGCCGTCAGCGGGCTCTGGCGGTGGGGGCCGGGCTAGGGACGCTGGGCATGATCTTCATGATGACCGCGCCCTCTCGTTTCCTGTGGGAGCATCTGCCGCTCTTATCCTATGCCGAGTTCCCCTGGCGCTGGCTAGGCGTCGCCGGACTTCCGATCGCCGCCATGGTCGGCCTGGGCCTTCAGGGCTTCCAGCGTCCCGGGTGGCGGGCAGTAGGGGCGGCGCTGGCCAGCTTAGCTCTGACGCTGGGGACTGCTCCTCTTCTGTATCCTTTCGGCAAGTTCACGATGCTCCGCCAGGCCACTCTGGCGGATTTGCAGGCCTTCGACCGGGCGGCGGGCCTGACGGGCCTCACCAGCGTGGGGGAACTGTTGCCGCGCACGGTCACGGCCCCGTCGATCCCCGGCTCCCCTCTGGAAGAGGCCTATCGTCAGGGCGAGGAACCCCTCCGCCTGGACCTCGCTTCCCTGCCTTCTGGATCGGAAGCCCTCCCTCTCTCTCGCCATCCGCTGGACCAGCGCTTCGAGGTGCGCCTGCCCCAGGAGGCGGTGGTGCGATTCTGGGTGTTTGCGTTCCCCGGCTGGCAGGTCCAGGTGGATGGACGCCCGGTCCGCACATGGGCGGCGGGGGAGCTGGGTTTGCTGCATGCCGAAGTTCCGCCAGGGACGCATGAAGTCCGCCTCTGTTTCTGCGGCCAGTGGGACTGGCGACTGTTGGAGCTGTTCTCCCTGGGGCTCTGGCTGGCGGGCGGTGCTCGATGGCTAGCGGAAAGGGCGCGAGGATGGCGGCGAGGAATGCGCCTTCCTTCGGTTCCTGCGCCGGTGCTGACCTGGGGGGAACGGGTGGGCCTGGGCGCATTCTGGGCGCTGATCCTGGGCTTCAAGTTCTTCTACATGGATCCCCACACCACCTGGTTTCGCCCGCGATCCGATCCGGATTCGCCGCCCGGAATGGCCGTGCGAGTCGATGTGGATTTCGGCGATCGGATCCGCTTGCTGGGTTACACGGTCTCCACGCCGAATGGGGTGGTCCAGCCCGGGGAGACACTGACCCTGTCGCTCTGGTGGCGGGCCCTCCAGGCCATGCAGGTTCAATACAGTGTCTACGTCCACGGCCTGGAGGCGCTGCCGCCTAACCGCCTGCGCTTTCAGAGCGATCACATGCATCCCGGGGAGATGCCTACCACCGCGCCGCCCTGGCGGGAGGAACGCTACATTCG